>NZ_JBEXKG010000162.1:0-16451 GCF_040609555.1 Streptomyces sp. NPDC004658 | reverse complement strand
GACGGCCCAGGAACTCACGGGCGAACTCGGACCACGACTGCTCCTCGCCGTCCAGGAGGGCGGCGACACCACGACGGCGCAGCACGGCGGCGAGCAGGTCCGCAACCTCCTTGGCGTCGAGGGTGAGGGCGGGGGCCGCGTCGCGCAGCATGAGGGCGATCCGCTCCTCGGGGTAGCCGGGGTCGACGGGCAGGAACGCGGCGCCCGCCTTGGCCACGGCGAGCTGTGCCAGCACCATGTCCGCCGAGCGGGGCAGCAGCAGCGCGACGAGGTCGCCGGGTCCGGCGCCCCGGGCGATGAGCCGGTGGGCGAGCCGGTTGGCCCGCGTCTCGGCCTGCGCGAACGTGAGGAGCGTGCCGGGCGCGTCGAGCGCGGGCGCGGTGGGCCACCGGTCGGCGGCGGCTTCCAGCAGCGCGGGCAGGGTGGCGGCGGGCACCGGGCCGAGTGCCGGGCGGGCCGGGCCGCGCAGCAGCCGTTCGCGCTGTCCGGGCGGCAGTACGTCGATGTCGTCCAGGCGGGCGGTGCCGTCCGAGGCGGCCAGGGCGTGCAGGGTGTGCAGCAGCTGTCCGGCCAGGGACTCGGCGGTGGCCGCGTCGAAGTGGCGCGGGTCGTAGCCGAGTTCGACGGCCAGCCGGTCGCCGGGCGAGACGACCACGGTGAGCGGGTAGTTGGTGGCCTCCCGGGCGTCCAGGTCCCGCAGGGCGAGCCCGTGCGCACCGGCGGTCGCGTCGCCGACCGGGTAGTTCTCGAAGACCACCAGGCTGTCGAACAGCGCGGTGCCGGACGGCAGGTCGCTGAGGGCGTGCAGGGCGTTGAGGGGCAGGTGGTCGTGGCGCCGGTCCTCGGCCCGGGCCTCCTGCACCGCGCGCAGCCAGCCGGCGCAGTCGGCGCTGCCGTCGACCGCGGTCCGGGCGGGCAGCGTGGTGATGAACAGGCCGGTGATGCCGTCGGCGCCCGGCAGGTCGGCGGGCCGCCCGGAGACGGTCGTGCCGAAGCACACCTCCCGCTCCCCGCTCCACCGCGCCAGCAGCAGCGCCCAGGCGCCCTGCACCAGCGTGTTCAGGGTGAGCCGGCGCCGGCGGGCGAACTCCGTCAGCAGCCGCGTCGGTTCGGTGCCGAGCCGCTGCGACAGCCAGGTGCCGGAGCGGGCCGTGGTGCCCGGGGCGGGCCTGCGGTCGTACGGCAGCGGGGTCGGTGTGCCGAAGCCGGCCAGGACGCCGCGCCAGTGGTCCCGCGCCGGTCCGGTGTCGCGGGCGGCCAGCCAGCCGGCGTAGTCGGCGAACGGCCTGCGCTCGGGCAGCCGGGGCCGCTCGCCCCGGGTGAGGGCGGCGTGCGCGTTCATGACGTCGGACAGGACGTGGAAGACGCTCCAGCCGTCCAGCAGGACGTGGTGGAAGGTCCACACCACGCGCACCGCGTCCGGGCCGAGGCGGACCAGGGCGAGCCGCAGCAGCGGGGCCCGGTCCAGGGCGATACCCCGGGCCCGCTCGTCGGCGAGCAGCCGCTCCAGCTCCGCGTCCCGCCGGTCCGCGGGCAGGCCGCTCCAGTCGAGTTCGGTGACCGGCAGGGTCACGCTCCGGTGGACGACCTGGAGCGGCACGGGGACGCCGTGCAGGGCGACGGACGTGCGCAGGACGGGAGTGCGGTCGACCACGTGCCGCCAGGCGGCGGCCAGGGTGCCCGGGTCGTGGGCGCCGTCGGCCACGAAGGTGATCTGCTCGACGTACAGGCCGTGTTCGGCGTCGTCCAGGCCGTGCATCACCATGCCGGTCTGGGTGGGCGTGAGCGGATACACGTCCGTCACGCCGGCTCCGGTGCCGACGAGCCGGTCGACGGCCGTCTGGTCCAGTGGCGCGAGCGGGAAGTCGGAGGGGGTGCGGCCGCCGGCGCCGGGCTCGGCGCAGTGCCGGAGGATCGCGCGCAGTTCGCCGGCCAGTTCGGCCGCCAGCCGGGCGACGGTCTCCCGCCGGTGCACCTGCCGGGAGTACGACCAGGTGAACTCGAGCCGGTCGTCGGCGACCCGGCCGAGGACGTCGAGGAGGTACGGGCGGTCCGCCGAGGGGTCCATGCCGCCGGTGAGGCCGCCGTAGGGGCCGTGCAGCAGGCCGCCCGGGGCGGGCGTGCCGCCCTGCCGGCCCAGGTAGTTGAAGCAGACCGGCGGCAGGGCGGGCAGCGCGGGCCCGGCCGTGGGGTGCAGGAAGCGCAGGGCGCCGTAGCCGAGTCCGCCGTGCGGGACGGCCCGCAGGTTCTCCTTGACGGCCTTCAGGACGGTGCCGGTGCCGGCGTCCCGGGGCACGTCCAGGGCGACCGGGTACATCGCGGTGAACCAGCCGACGGTCCGGGCCAGGTCGACGTGCTCGAACACCTCCTCGCGGCCGTGGCCCTCCAGGGTCACCGCCACCCGGTCCCGGCCGGTCCAGCGGGCCAGTACCCGGCCCAGCGCGCACAGCAGGACGTCGTTGACGCGGGTGCGGTACACGTCCGGCACGTCCTGGAGCAGCCGGCGCGTCTCCTCGGCGTCCAGTGCGGCGGTCACGCTGTCCTCGTCGGCGACGGTGTTCGCGCCGCCGGGGTGGTCGGCGGGCAGCGCGGTGCCGGCGTCGAAGCCCTGCCAGTGGGCGAGTTCGCCGTCGAAGCCGCCGGCCGCGGTGTGCGCGGCGAGCCGCCGGGCCCAGTCCCGGAACGCGGTGCTCTTGGTGCCGAGGGCGGGCCGCTCGCCGTCCCGCAGGGCGCGGTAGGCGAGGTCCAGGTCCTCCGTGATCAGCCGCCAGGACACGGCGTCCACGACCAGATGGTGGGCGGCCAGCAGCAGCACCGGCCGGCCGCCGTCGTCCGGCCGGCACAGCGCGGCCCGCAGCAGCGGCCCGCCGGCCAGGTCGAACCCGGCGCCGAGGGCGGCGGCCACGTCGCGCGGCGCGGTCCCCCGGTGCACCTCCAGGTGCGGCGCCTCCTGCTCGGGCGCGCCGCCCTGCTGCCGCCACCGCCCGTCCCCGCCCGGCTCGAAACGCAGCCGCAGCGCGTCGTGGTGGGCCAGTACGGCGGCCAGGGCGGCCCGCAGCAGACCCTCGTCGGGGTCCGCGGCCAGTTCGAAGGCGACCGTCTGGCTGAAGTGGGCGGGGTCGCCGGTGAGGGTGTCGAGGAGCCAGTGCTGTACGGGGGTGAGCGGGGCGTCGCCGGTCACCGGGCCCTGCTCGGCGGCGGCCGGGCCGCCGGGCCCCCCGCCGTCCGGCAACGGCTCGGCGACGGCGGCGAGTTCGGCGAGGGTCTGGTGGGTGAACAGATGGCGGGGGGTCAGTGCCAGTCCGGCCCGGCGGGCGGCCGAGACGATCTGGATGCCGAGGACCGAGTCGCCGCCGAGCGTGAAGTAGTTGTCGTCGGCGCCCACTTCGGGCACGCCGAGCACCTCGGCCCAGATGCCGGCGAGGACGCGCTCGGTCCCGGTGCGCGGCGGGCGGCCCGCCTCACCGGTGGCCGTGGCGGCCCACCGCGGGGCGGGCAGCGCCCGCCGGTCGAGCTTCCCGGTGGCCCCGAGCGGCAGCCGCTCCAGCGGGACCACGAGGGCGGGCACCAGGTGGTCGGGGAGGCTGCGGGCGAGGAAGGCACGCAGTTCGGCGGGGTCCGGCAGGACCGTCCCGCGGGGTACCGCGTAGCCGACCAGGCGGCGGTGGCCGGCGTCCTCGACCACCCGGGCCGCTGCCGCCGCCACGGCCGGGTGCCGGGCCAGTACGGCCTCCACCTCGCCGAGTTCGATGCGGAAGCCGCGCACCTTCACCTGGTCGTCGCCGCGGCCGAGGTAGACGAGATCGCCGTCGGCCGTCCAGCGGACCAGGTCGCCGGTGCGGTACATGCGGCTGCCGGGCGGGCCGAACGGGTCGGGCAGGAAGCGGCTCGCGGTCAGGCCCGGCCGGCGCAGGTAGCCGCGGGCGACACCGGTGCCGGCCAGGAACAGTTCACCGGGCGCGCCGACGGGCACCGGACGCATCCGCTCGTCCAGGACGTAGGCGCGGGCGCCGCCGAGCGGCCGGCCGATCGGCGGGTCCCGGTCGGGGTCGGCCGGGTCGCAGGTGAAGGCGGTGGCGTAGACGGTGGCCTCGGTGGGGCCGTAGATGTTGCGCACCTGGGTGCCGGGGACGGCGTCGCGGACGCGGCGCACGGTCCGGGCGGGCAGCCCCTCCCCCGCGAGGACGACGGTGTCCGCGGTGATGCGGACGGCGTCCTCGGCGAGCAGCCGGTCCAGGGCCGACGGCACCGCGCTGAGCAGTCCGGCCCGCCAGGGTCCGGGGCGCTCGGCGAGGGCCAGCAGGTCGCGGACGACCTCCACGCAGCCGCCGGACAGCAGGGGCGAGAAGATCTCGAACACCGACACGTCGAAGTTCAGCGAGGTCGACGCCACCACGTGCGCGAGGCCCCGGCCGGTGAACTCGGCCGCCGCCCAGCCGGTCAGGGCCAGCACGGACGCGTGGCTGACGACGACACCCTTGGGGCGGCCGGTCGAGCCGGAGGTGTGGATCACGTAGGCGGGGTGTCCGGGCAGCAGCGGGCCGCGCCGTTCGCCGTCACCGACCGGGGTGTCCGGCACGCCGGTGCCCGGCCCCGCGTCGAGCAGGATGCGGGTGACCGGGCCCTCGGGCAGCCGTCCGGCGGTCTCCGTGGCCGTGAGCACGGCGTCGGGCCGTACGTCCTCGAAGAGGAACGCGACGCGCTCGGCCGGGTACTGGGGGTCGACCGGGAGATAGGCCGCGCCGCTCTTGAGCACCGCGAGGAGGGCCACGACCAGGTCGGCGGTGCGGGGCAGGCACAGGGCGACGAAGCGCTCGGGTCCGGCGCCGGCGGCGATGAGCTGCCGGGCCAGCCGGTTGGAGCGCGCGTCGAGCTCCCGGTAGGTCAGGCACGTGTCGCCGTGGCGGACGGCCGGGGCGTCCGGGGTGCGCGCGGCCTGCCGTCGGAACGCCTCGGGCAGGGTGTCGCGCGGTGCCTCGGCCACCCCTCCGGCGAACCGGCCGACCAGCGCGCGCCCCGCGGCCGGGTCCAGCAGCGGCAGGTCGG
This sequence comes from Streptomyces sp. NPDC004658, assembly GCF_040609555.1. NCBI lineage: Bacteria > Bacillati > Actinomycetota > Actinomycetes > Kitasatosporales > Streptomycetaceae > Streptomyces > Streptomyces sp. NPDC004658. Next base: position 11,405 of record NZ_JBEXKG010000162.1, on the reverse strand, counting down.
CCAGGCGGCGGTCCGGGTCGGCGGCCATGCCGGTGAGCAGGGTGCGCAGGCTCTCGCCGAGCCCCTCCACCGTCGTGGCGTCGAACGCGGCCGGGTCGTAGTCCAGGTTCACGGCCAGGGTGTCCCCGGGCGCGACGACCACGCTGAGCGGGTAGCTGGTCGGCTCCACGTCCCGCTCCTGCTCCATGGCGAGGCCGTGCCGGGCCAGCGCACCCTCGTCGAAGGGGTAGTTCTCGAAGACGACGATGGAGTCGAACAGGCGGGTGCCGCCGGGCACGTCGCTCCAGGACTGCACCTGGGCCAGGGAGACGAAGTCGTGGCGGCGGGCCTCGGACTGGGCGGCCTGGAGGTCGCGCAGCCAGTCCAGCAGCGGGCGCCGCCCGTCGACGCGGGCCCGGGTGGGCAGGGTGTTGATGAACAGTCCGACCATCGAGGTGACGCCCGGCAGTTCGGCGGGCCGCCCGGAGACGGTCGTACCGAACACCACGTCGTCCCCGCCGCCGTAGCGGGACAGCAGCAGGGCCCAGGCGCCCTGGAGGACGGTGTTGAGGGTCAGCCCGGCTCGCTGGGCGGTGTCCCGCAGGCGCGCCGAGACGTCCGGGGCGAGGGTCATCCGCACCGACCCGGAGGAGGAGGCGCGGTGGGCCTCGGCGGGCCGCCGGTCGCGGGGCAGTGCGGTGGGGGCCTGGAACCCGGCGAGGGCCTCGCGCCAGTACCGTTCGGCCTGGGCGGTGTCCCGTCCGGCCAGCCGGCGCAGGTGGTCGGCGAAGGGCCGGCGCTCGGGCACGTGCGGGCGGCGCCCGGAGACGAGGGCCGCGTACCGCTCGCACACCTCGTCGAAGACCTGGGCCGCGCTCCAGCCGTCGAGCAGCACGTGGTGGAACGTCCACAGCAGGCGGACCCGGTCCGGTGCCAGCCGGATCAGCGTCAGCCGCATCAGGGGCGCGGTGCCCAGGTCGATGCCGGCCCGCCGGTCCTCGGCGAGCAGCCGGTCCGTCTCGCGCGCCTCGCGGTCGGCGGACCACCCGGACCAGTCGAGGTGGGTGACGGGCACGGGGGCCCGGTGCCGGACGACCTGGAGCGGTTCCGGGGTCTCCTGCCACACCAGGCGGGTGCGCAGCACCGGGTTGGCGTCGGCGGTGTGCTGCCACGCCTCGGAGAGCGCGTGCGGGTCGGTGACGCCGGACAGCACCAGCTGCACCTGGTTGACGTAGGTGCGGCCGGCGGGGTCCAGCAGGCTGTGGAAGAGCATGCCCGCCTGCATCGGCGTCAGCGGGTAGATGTCGGCGACGTCCCGGCCGTCCCCGGCGATCCGGTCCACGGCGGCCTGGTCGAGGCGGGCCAGCGGGAAGTCCGACGGGGTACGGCCGCCCGCGTCCGGGCGGGCGCAGTGGGCGACGATGCCGTCGAGGGCCCGCAGCATGCCCTCGGCGAGCGCGGTGACGGTCTCCTCGCGGTGCCGTCCGGCGCTGTAGTGCCAGGTGATCTCCAGCCGTTCGTCCTCGACCCGGGCCACGACGTCCAGGAGGTGCGGCCGCTCGGTGCCGGGCGCCTCCGCGCCTCCGAGGCCGCCGGGCACGGCCCCGACGAGGGTGCCGCCCTCGGCGGACCAGTCGAAGCGGCCGAGGTAGTTGAAGCTGACGCCGGGCGCGGGTGTGCCGGTGAGCCGTGCGTCGCGGGCCAGGTGGCGCAGCACGCCGTAGCCGAGTCCCCGGTCGGGTACGGCCCGCAGCTGCTCCTTCACCGACTTCAGGGCGGTGCCCCAGTCGCCCGCCGGGACGGTCAGGGCGACCGGGAAGAGCGAGGTGAACCAGCCGACCGTGCGGGACAGGTCGACGTCCTCGAACAGCTGGTCCTCGCGGCCGTGCCCCTCCAGGCCGACGGCGACGGTGTCGCGTCCGGTCCAGTCGGCGAGGACCCGGCCCAGCGCGGTGAGCAGGACGTCGTCGACGCGGGTGCGGTAGACGCCGGGGACGCGGCGCAGGAGTGCGGCGGTGCGGTCGCGGTCCAGCCGTACGGTGACCTCGCGGGCGCCGGCCATGGTGGTGCCGCCGTCGCCGTCCACGGGCAGCGGGTGGGCGCAGTGCCGGGCGGCCTCCTCCCAGTGGGCGCGCGCGGCGGCGAAGACGTCGGCGCGGTCGCGCAGCCGGCGGGCCCACTCCCGTACGGAGGTGGTGCGGGCGGGCAGCGTGACGGGCCGTCCGGACGCGGCCTGCCGGTAGGCGGTCTCCAGGTCCTCCAGCAGGATGCGCCAGGAGACCCCGTCGACGACCAGGTGGTGGGCGATCAGCAGCAGCCGGGCGGGCCGGGGGCCGCCGGCGGTGAAGAGACGGGCGGTGAACAGCGGGCCCGTCGCGAGGCGGAGTCCGGCGTGGGCCGCCACCGTGACGCGCTGCTCGTCCCGCAGGCCGTGGACCTGGAGCAGGTCGGGCACCGGGGCGTCGGCGGCGGCGATGTCCTGGCGCCAGGCGCCACCGTCGGGGGCGAACCGGGCGCGCAGGGCGTCGTGGTGGGTCCACAGCGCGGTGAGGGCGCGGCGCAGGGCGTCCTCGTCCACGGGGCCGGCCGTCTCGATGACGACGGACTGGTCGAAGAAGTCGGGGTGCGCGGGGCGCGGGTCCAGGAACCAGTGCTGGATCGGTGTGAGGTCCGCCGGTCCGGCGACCGCTTCGGTGCCGGTGACGGCGGGCGCCGCACCGCCGCCGGCGGCGGCCAGTTCGGCCACGGTGGGGTGCCGGAAGAGATCGCGCGGGGTGAGCGCGAGCCCGGCGGCCCGGGCCCGGGAGACCACCTGGATGCTGAGGATGGAGTCGCCGCCCAGCATGAAGAAGTTGTCGTCGACGCCGACCTGTTCGAGGCCCAGCAGCTCGGCCCAGATCCCGGCGAGCAGGCGCTCGGTCTCGGTGCGCGGGGCGCGGTGGGCCCGCTCGCCGCCCGCCGACCAGTCGGGGGCGGGCAGCCGCCGCCGGTCGACCTTGCCGTTGGCGGTCAGCGGCAGCTCCGGCACGGTGACGAACGCGGCGGGCAGCATGTAGTCGGGCAGGCCGGCCGCGAGGTGGGCGCGCAGCTCGGCGGCCGGCGGCGCCTCGCCGCTCCCGGCCGGTACGAGGTGGGCGGCCAGCCGCTTGCGTCCGGCGTCCTCGTACAGGGAGACGACGGCCTCGGCGACGCCGGGGTGGGCGGTGAGCCGGGCCTCGATCTCGGCGGGCTCGACGCGGAAGCCGCGGATCTTGATCTGGTCGTCCGCGCGGCCGACGAAGTGCAGCTCGCCGTCGGCGCTCCAGCGCACGATGTCGCCGGTGCGGTACATGCGGGTGCCGGGCGGGCCGAAGGGGTCGGCGACGTAGCGGGCGGCGGTCGCCCCGGGCCGGCCGGCGTAGCCCCGCGCCAGGCCCGCGCCCGCGACGTACAACTCCCCCGGTACGCCCGGCGGCTGAGGCTGGAGGGCGGCGTCCAGGACGTACACACGGGTGTTGTCCAGCGGGCGTCCGATGGGCAGGACGGTGGGCAGCGGGTCGCCGGTGCGGAAGGCGCGCCGGGTGGCGAAGGTGGTGGTCTCGGTGGGGCCGTAGCCGTCCACGACGGTCAGGCCCGGACTGGCGTCGAGCACCCGGCGCACGACCGCGCCCGGCACGGCCTCACCGCCCGTCCACACCTCGCGGGCGCCGCGCAGGCAGCCGGGGTCCTCCTGGGCCAGGAGCCGGAACAGCCCCGCCGTCAGCCACAGGCAGGTCACGCCCTGCTCCGTGACGGCGCGGCGGACCAGGGCGGCGTCCAGGTCGGTGGGCGGGGCGAGCACGGCCGTGCCGCCCCGCAGCAGCGGCACCCACACCTCGTAGGTGGCGGCGTCGAAGGCGTGCGGCGAGTGCACGAGGACCCGGTCGTGCCCGGCGAAGGCCCGGTCCAGGGCGAGCGCGGCGACGTCGCGCTGACGCACCGCGACGCCCTTGGGGGTACCGGTGGAACCCGACGTGAACATCAGGTACTGGACGTTGTCGGGGTGGACGGACGCTCCGGGGCCGCCCGTGCCGGCGCGGGCGGGGGCCGCGGGACCGTCCGCGCCAGGGGTGTCGTCCACACGCAGGACGCCGCTCCCCGGCAGCACTTCCCGGGCCGTCTCCTGCCACCCGGCGTCGGTGAGCAGCAGGCGGGCCCCGGCCTCGGTGAGCGTCCGGCGCAGCCGCTCGACGGGCGCCCGGCCGTCCAGCGGCACGTACACCCCGCCGGTGCGGACGAGCGCCAGCTGCGTGACGATCAGCTCCACGTGGCGGTCCATCAGCACTCCGACCGGGTGCTCCGGCCGTACGCCCAGCCCTGCCAGGCGCGCCGCCGACTTCCGTGCCCGCGCGTCGAGTTCGCGATAGGTCACCCGTTCGTCACCGGTCTCCACGGCCACCGCGTCGGGAGTACGGCGCACCTGCGCGGCGAAGAGGTCCGCGACGGTGGTGTCCGGGAGGTCGGTGGCGGTGTCGTTCCAGGCGCGCAGCACCTGTGCGCGGCGGTCCCGGGTGAGCAGCGGGAGCCGGGCGGGCGGGCGGCCGGAGCCGGCGGGCATCCCGGCGAGCAGGGCGGTCAGGTACTCGGCCAGCAGCTCGGCGGTGCCGGTGTCGAAGAGTTCCGGGTCGTAGCCGAGGCGCAGGGTCAGCTCGGTGCCCGGGTAGGCGGTGAGGCTCAGCGGGTAGTTGGTGGTCTCGACGCCCTCCAGGCCGCTCAGGCGCAGGCCGTGGGCGGCGGCGAGGTCGTCGTCCACCGGGTAGTTCTCGAAGACGACGATGCTGTCGAACAGGCCGACCCTCTCGGGGAGTTCGGTGAACGCCCGCATCCGGGTGAGCGGCAGGTGGTCGAAGCGCCGGTCCTCGCTCTGGTCGTGCTGGAGCGCGCGCAGCCAGTCGAGCAGGGTGCCGTGGTCCGGGACGGTGACGCGGGTGGGCAGGGTGGTGATGAACAGGCCGGTCATGGCCTCGGCGCCGGGCAGCTCGGGCGGCCGTCCGGACACGGTGGTGCCGAACACGACCTCGTCCCGGCCGGCCTGCCGGGCCAGCAGCAGCGCCCAGGCGCCCTGCACGAGGGTGTTCAGGGTCAGGCCGGAGCCGCGGGCCAGCTCCTCCAGCGCCCGGCTGGTGGCCGCGGGCAGCGTGGCCCGGACGGCGTGCGTGGACTCGGCGCGGTGGGCCTCGCGCGGCTCGCGGTCGTACGGCAGCGGCGTGCCCTCGGCCAGGCCGGACAGGCGGCGCTGCCAGTGCCCTTCGGCGGCGCCCGGGTCACGCCGGCGCAGCCAGCCGACGTACTCGCGGTGGGGCGGGCGGTCCGGGAGGGTGCCGGGGTCGCCGCCGGCGTGGCGGGCGAAGACGTCCGAGAGCACCTGGAACAGGCTCCAGCCGTCCAGGAGCAGATGGTGGAAGGACCACACCACGCGCACCTCGGTGTCGGAGAGGCGGGCGAGGAGCAGCCGCTGGAGCGGGGCGCGGCCGAGGTCGATGCCGTCCGCGCGGTCGCGGGCCAGTACGTCGTCCAGCCGGGCGCGGCGCTCGTCGGCGGTCAGGTCGCGCCAGTCCAGGTGGGTGACCGGTACGGAGGCGTGGCGCCGCACCACCAGCAGCGGCTCGGGCACGTCCTGCCAGACGACCCCGGCGCGCAGCACCTCGGTGCGGTCGGTGACGTCCTGCCAGGCGGCGGCCAGGGCGCGCGGGTCGGGCACGCCGTCCAGGACGAAGGTGAGCTGCTGGAAGTAGACACCGCGGTCGTCCTGGGACAGGCCGTGGAAGAGCATGCCCGCCTGGGTGGGTGTGAGCGGGTACACGTCCTCGACCGCCGCCGGGTCCGGGCCGGTGATCCGGTCCACGGCGGCCTGGTCGAGCCGGGCCAGCGGGAAGTCGGACGGGGTGCGCCCGGCGGCTCCCGGCCGGGCGGCGTGCCGGGCCAGGTCGGCGAGCGCGTCGGCGAAGCGGCCCGCCAGGTCCGCGACGGTGTCCTCCCGGTGCAGACGGTCGGAGTAGAACCAGGTGAACTCCAGGCGGTCGCCGTCGAGCCGGCCGACGACCTCCAGGGGGTGCGGGCGCTCGGCCGCCGGGTCGGCGTCCAGCTCCAGCGGGCGGACGGTGCCCCGGTAGAGCCCGTCGGGGTCCTCCGGCAGCCCCATGCGTCCCAGGTAGTTGAAGCTGACCTGCGCCTGGGGGGCGGGCGGCGCCGCCCCGGTGTCCGCGAGGTGCCGCAGCGCGTCATGGCCCAGGCCGTGCCGGGGTACGGCGCGCAGCTGCTCCTTGACCCGCTTGAGGACGGTGTCCCAGCCGGCGTCCCCGGGGACGGCGAGCGCGACGGGGTGGCGGGTGGTGAACCAGCCGACCGTGCGGCTGATGTCCAGCTCGGGGAAGAGTTCCTCGCGGCCGTGCCCCTCGACGTCGACCAGCACCCGCTCCCGGCCGCTCCAGCCGCACAGCGCCCGGCCGAGGGCGCTGAGCAGGACGTCGTTGGCCTGGGTGCGGTAGGTGTCGGGCAGGGTGCGCAGCAGGGCGGAGGTGTGCTCGGCGGTCAGGCGCACGGTGACGGCGCGCTGGGAGGCGTAGGTGTTCGCGCCTCTGGGCGAGACCAGGGGCTCGGTGTCCGCAACGGCTCGGGCCCAGTACTCCCGTTCGTCGTCGAAGCCGCCGTCCGCCGCGTGCGCGGCCAGCCGGCGGGCCCACTCCCGCAGGGGCGACGACTTCGCGGGCAGCGCCGCCGCGCCGTCGTCGCCGGCCCGGCGGGCCCGGTAGGCGCGGTCCAGGTCCTCCAGCAGCACCCGCCAGGACACCCCGTCGACCACCAGGTGGTGGACGGCGAGGTGCAGGACGCGGGTCCGGCCGGCCGCGTCGTCGTGCAGCACGGCACGCAGCAGCGGCCCCCGGGCGAGGTCGAACGGCCCGAAGTGCGGGGTGGCCGGATCGGGGCCGGTGTGCCGGGCCAGCGGGATGCGGGGCGCCCGGTCCTCGATGTGCCAGCGGACGCCCGGGCCGGTGCCGTCGGCGACGAACCGGGAGCGCAGGGCGTCGTGGTGGGCGACCAGGTCGTTCAGCGCGTCCTCCAGCGCCGCCGGGTCCAGGTCGTCCGGCACGCGGACGGACAGCGCCTGGGCGTAGTGGCCGGCGCGTTCGGCGGCGGTCTCGAACAGCCAGTGCTGGATGGGTGTCAGGGGGGCCGGGCCGGTGGCCGCCGCCGGGGCGGGGGCGGCCTCGCGGGGGGCGCGGGCGGCGTCGGCGCAGCGGGCGAGGGCGGCGACCGTCTGGTGCCGGTAGACGTCCCGTGAGGTCAGCGACAGGCCGTCCTGCCGGGCGCGGGCCACGACCTGGATGCTGAGGATGGAGTCGCCGCCGAGTTCGAAGAAGTTGTCGTCGACGCCGACGCGGTCCACGCGCAGCACCTCGGCCCAGATCGCGGCGAGCGCGCGCTCGGTGGGCGTGCGGGGCGCGACATGCCGGACCGCGCGCACGACGGGGCCCGGGTCGGGGAGCCGGGCGCGGTCGAGCTTGCCGTTCGGGTTGAGCGGCAGGGCGTCGAGGACGACGACGGCCGACGGCACCATGGAGGCGGGCAGCGTACGGCCGAGTTCCCGGCGTACGGCCTCGGGTTCGACGCGCTGTCCGGCGGCCGGGACGACGTAGCCGGCCAGGCGCCGGTTGCCGTCGGCGTCGGTGGTGACGGTGGCCGCGGCCCCGGCGACGCCCGCGCAGCGGCGCAGCGCCTCCTCCACCTCGCCCAGTTCGATCCGGAAGCCGCGCACCTTGACCTGCTGGTCGATCCGGCCGACGTACTCCAGGGCGCCGTCGGCACGGCGGCGCACCAGGTCGCCGGTGCGGTACATGCGCTCTCCCGGCGCGCCGAACGGGTCGGCGACGAACCGGGCGGCGGTCAGTCCGGGCCGGTGCAGGTAGCCGCGGGCCAGGCCGCCCCCGCCGAGGTACAACTCGCCGGTGACACCGACGGGTTGGGGCCGCAGGGAGCCGTCGAGGACGTAGGCCCGGGTGAGTGCCACGGGGCCGCCGATGGGCGGGGCCTGCTCGGGCAGCCGGTCGCCGGCGAACCAGGCGGTGGCGTAGACGGTGGCCTCGGTGGGCCCGTAGAGGTTGGCGACGCGGCAGCCGGGCAGGGCGGCGCGCACCTCGTGCACCGTCTGCGCGGGCAGGGCCTCGCCGGCGAGGACGACGGTGTCCGCGGTGACGGGTGCCGTACCGCCCGCGACCAGGCGGGAGACGACGGAGGGCACGCCGCTGAGCAGCCCGGCGCGCCGGGGGCCGGTGCCGTCGGCGAGGGCCGGCAGGCCGGGGACCACTTCGGTGGTGCCGCCGGCCGTCAGCGGGCACAGCAGCTCGAAGACGGAGACGTCGAAGTTGAGGGAGGTGGAGGCGATCACATGGGACAGGCCGTCCGCCCCGAACCGCTCCCGCGTCCACGCGGCCAGCGCGGCGACCGTGCGGTGGGTGACCACGACCCCCTTGGGGCGGCCGGTGGAACCGGAGGTGTAGATGACGTACGCGGGGTGCTCCGGCAGCAGCGGCCGGGGCCGGTCGGAGTCGGTGAGGTCCGTGTCGGGCACGGCCGGGTCGGCGCAGTCCTCCAGGAGCAGGGGAGCGCAGTCGGCGGGCAGGCGGGAGGCGGTCTCCCGGGTGGCGAGGACGAGGGCGGGCCGGGCGTCGGCGAGCATGAGGCGGACCCGCTCGGCCGGATAGCCGGGGTCGACGGGGAGGTAGCCCGCGCCCGCGGTGAGCACCGCCCACAGCACCGGGACGAGGTCGGCGGTGCGCGGCAGGCACAGCGCGACCAGGGATTCCGGGCCCGCGCCCCGTGCGAGGAGCTGCCGGGCCAGCCGGTTGGCGCGCCGGGCGACCTCGGCGTAGTCGAGCCGGACGGGGCCGCAGATCACGGCGGTACGGTCGGGGGTCCGGGCCGCCTGGGCGTGGAACAGGTCGGGCAGCGTGCCGTGACGGGTGTCCCGGGTGCGGCGGGCGGGCGGGTTCCAGGTGTCCACCAGGGTGCGCTGTTCCTCGGCGGACAGCATGGGCAGCTCGGCGAGCGTGCGGCCCGGTCCGTCCGCCATGCCTTCCAGCAGGCGGTGCAGATGGGCGGTCAGCCGGGAGACGGTGGCGGCGTCGAACAGGTCGGTGTTGAACTCGGCCGTCAGCACGCAGCCGCCGTCCGGGGCCGGGGAGAACTCCAGGACGAGGTCGAAGCGGGCGGCCGGGCGGGGCAGCGGGTGCTCGGCGAGGTGCAGACCGCCGGACAGGGGCGGCACGGGCAGGGCGCTCTGCTGCACGACGAGGGCCTGCACGAGCGGGGTGCGGCTCGGGTCGCGGGGCGGGGCCAGCTCCTCGACGACCCGGTCGAACGGCACCCCGTCGTGGGCGAAGGCGTCCAGTACGGTCGTCCGCATGCTCTCCACGAACCGGTCGACGGTGGCCCGTTCGTCGACCTCGCCGCGCAGCACCACCGTGTTGGCGAAGAAGCCCGGCACGTCCTCCAGGTCGCGTCGGCCGCGCCCGGTGGTGACGGTGCCGAACGCCACGTCCCGCTGTCCCGAGTAGCGGGCGAACAGCAGCGCGGAGGCGCCCGCGAAGAGGGTGAACAGCGTGGTGCCGCGTCCCGTCGCCAGGTGCCGCAGCCGGGTCACCAGCCCGGCCGGGAGCGGGTGGCGGTGGGCCGCCCCGGCGGTGGTGCGCACGGCGGGGCGCGGCCGGTCGGTGGGCAGTTCCAGTTGCTGCAGGTCCGCCAGGTGCCGTTTCCAGTAGGCCAGGTCGGCGGCCTCGGCCCGGCCGGCCCGCTGCCGCCGCTCCCACACGGCGAAGTCCGGGTACTGCACGGCGGGTCGGGGCAGGCCGTCGGGTTCGCCGGTGGTCTCCGCGTGGTAGAGGGCGGCGAGTTCGCGGGTGAGGATGCCCACCGACCAGCCGTCGGTGACGATGTGGTGCTGGGCCAGGAGCAGCAGGTGGTCCTCGGCGGCGAGCCGGACGAGCAGCGCCCGGGTGAGCGGGCCGGCCGCCAGGTCGAAGGGGCGGCCAAGTTCCTCGGTGAGCAGCGCTTCCGCCGCGTCGGTGCGGCGCGCGCCGGGTACGTCGGTGAGGTCGGCCGTGCGCAGGGGCAGGTCGGGCTCCGTCGCGACCCGCTGGGCGCCCTGACCGTCGGCCGTGGTGAAGGTGGTGCGCAGGGAGGCGTGGCGCGCGGCGAGGCGGTGCAGGCAGCGGCGCAGCGCGTCCGGGTCCAGGGGGCCGCGCAGCCGCAGGGACACGCCGGTGTTGTACTCGGTTCCGCCGTCGGTGAGGTCGTCGAGGTACCACAGCCGGCGCTGGGCGCTGGACAGCGGCAGGGCGCCCTCGCGGGGCGCCGGCGGTATCGGCTCCGGCGGTGCGGCGGCCGACGGGTCGCCCAGCAGGGGGGCCAGGGCGGCGATCGTCCGCGCGGTGAAGACGTCCCGGACGGTCAGCCGGACGCCCAGTTCGTCCCGGATCCGGGCCAGCGCGCGGGCGGCGAGGATCGATTCACCGCCCAGGTCGAAGAAGTCGTCCGTGACACCGACGGCGTCGGCACCCAGCACCTCGGCCCAGATCCGCGCGAGGGCCCGCTCGCCGGCCGAACGCGGAGCGACGTGTCCCTGTGTGACGGTGCGCTCCGGCGCGGGCAGGGCCCGCCGGTCGATCTTGTGCTGCGGGGTGAGCGGCATCCGGTCGAGGACCACGAGGGCGGACGGCACCATGTGGGCGGGCAGTACGGCGGCCAGCGCGGCACGGAGCGCCGCCGGGTCGAGCGGGTGCGGGCGGCCGGAGGGGGCGGCGGGGTCGGCGGAGCCCTGTCCGGCCGGGGTGACGTAGCCGACCAGGCGTGGGCGGCCCGGCTCGTCCTCCCGGACCACGACCACCGCCTCGCCGACGCTCCCGGCGCCGGCGCGCCGCAACGCGGCCTCGATCTCGCCCGGTTCGATGCGGAAGCCGCGGATCTTCACCTGCCGGTCCAGCCGGCCCAGGAACTCCAGTTGCCCGTCGGCGGTCCAGCGCGCGCGGTCCCCGGTGCGGTACAGACGGGCGCCGGGCGGGCCGAAGGGGTCGGCGACGAACCGGGCGGCGGTCAGGCCCGGACGGCCCAGGTAGCCGCGGGCCACCGCGTCGCCGCCGATGAACAACTCGCCGTCCGCACCGGCCGGTACGGGGCGGAGCGCGGCGTCGAGGACGTACACCCGGGTGTGCGGCAGGGCGCGGCCGATCGTCGGCGTGCCCGCTCCCGCGGTGAGCGGCCCGGTCCAGGTGGCGACGACGGTGGCCTCGGTCGGGCCGTAGGAGTTGACCATGCGGCGGCCGGGTGCCCAGCGGTCGACCAGCGCGGCCGGGCAGGCCTCGGCGCCCACGATCAGCGTGCGCAGCCCGCGGGCGGTGCCCCGCGCGGGGTCC
>NZ_JBEXKG010000161.1:0-16662 GCF_040609555.1 Streptomyces sp. NPDC004658 | reverse complement strand
GCCCCGGGCTCCGCTGGGCGCGCGCCGCCCCGGGTACCGCCCCAGGGCACCGGAGCGGACCGGCGGCGCGGCGGGAGCGGGGACCGGTCCGGCGGCCGGCCCGGAGGGCTGGGCTCAGCGGGCGGGGCTCCTCGCGACGCTGCTCCCCGGGCTGACAGCGGTCGCCACCCTGGTCTTCACCTGGGTGTCCGTCACGCAGGTGTCCGAGGAGCTGACCATCTCGGAGCAGGGACAGATCGCGGACCGGTACGACAAGGCGATCGAGCGGCTGGACGACGACTCCGTCAACATCCGCAGGGGGGCGATCTTCTCCTTGCAGGGCATCATGGAGGACTCGCCGCGGAAGCAGCCGGCGGTCATCGCCGACCTGTCCCAGTACATCCGCACCCACGCGGCCAAGAAGGTGACCTCGGCACAGAAGGCACCCGACATCCAGGCGGCGCTCTCCGTGCTCGGCCAGCGCGATCCCGCGCACGACGGGGACCGGGCCATCGATCTGCGGGGCGTCCAGCTCGCCGACGTCGATCTCAAAGGCGCCGATCTGAGCGGTGCGCTGCTCGCCGACGCGGTGTTCTCGCGCGGTGACCTGACAGGCACGAAGCTGTCCGGCGCGGACCTGCGGGGTGCCGCGCTGAGGCGGACGAACCTCCGTGGTGCCGACCTGTCGCGGGCGAACCTCTACAAGACGGACCTGCGGGAGGCGGACCTGACGGAGGCGGACCTGAGGGGAGCGGATGTGACCGGAGCGGAACTCGCCGGGGCCGGGCTGGCGGACGTACGGGTCGACGGCACCACGGAGTGGACCGGTGCGCACCGGCCGGAAGAGGATCTGCCGACGGCGACCGCGACCCCGGTTCCGCCGGACCGCACCACGTCGACCCCCGCTTCCGAGTGGTCCCGCGGGGACGCTACTTGACCACCGTGACCCGGGTGCCCTGGTCGCCGAAGGCCCACAGCGCGGCTCCGTCCTCCTTGTGGAGGCGGATGCCGCCCAGTTTCTGGCCGTTCGCGGGCGGCGGCGAGGAGCCGTCCAGGGCGTTGGAGAAGGCGACGTTCACGCCGGAGACCTTCGTGAAGTACATGACGTGCTCGATCTCCACGCCGTCGGAGCCCTTGAGGGACTGGGTGCGCAAGGTGATCGAGTAGCGGCCGGGCTGCGGGCTCACCGTGCCCGGCCACACCGGGAAGGTGCGGGTCGCCTTGCCGGTCGCGTCGACCAGCCAGATCCGCTTCTCGCCGAGCGAGTACACGATCCGGCGGCCCTCGCCGGACTCGTCCGGCAGGGCGGGGGCGGACGGCGCCTTCGGCGTCAGGGTCGCGTGCGGGCTCGCCGACGCCGACGCGGCGGGCCTGGTGACGGCGGCCGTGGGATGCGGCCCGTGGTTCGCCTGCACGGCGAGGGCGACGACGACCGCGGTCGCCCCCGCCGTCAGACCGGTGACCCAGGCCCACGAGGGCAGTCGGGCAGCCACGGGACGCATCTCCTCCGCTACGGGTCCCCCTTCTCAGCACAGGGGTCGGATCATCGTACTCAGTCCGCGGAGGGGGATCGGTCCGGGAGGCCGCTCAGTCCAGGACGGGCAGCAGGTCCGGCAGGTGGCCGTCGGACGCCTCGGCCGCCCGCTGCCGCTCCTGCGGTACCTCGCCGTACAGGGTGGTGCGCGGCTTCACGGGGCGGCCGGCCGCCTCGGCCACCGCGACCAGGTCACGGACGGACTTGTACGAGCCGTAGGAGGAGCCCGCCATGCGGGAGATGGTCTCCTCCATCAGCGTGCCGCCGAGGTCGTTCGCGCCGGAGCGGAGCATCTCCGCCGCCCCCTCGGTGCCCAGTTTGACCCAGCTTGTCTGGATGTTGGGGATCCAGGGGTGCAGCAGGAGACGGGCCATCGCCGTCACCGCCCGGTTGTCCCGCATCGTCGGGCCGGGACGCGCGATGCCCGCCAGGTACACCGGCGCGTTGGTGTGGATGAAGGGGAGCGTCACGAACTCGGTGAAGCCGCCCGTCTCGCGCTGGATGCCGGCCAGCGTGCGCAGATGGCCGAGCCAGTGCCGGGGCTGGTCCACATGCCCGTACATCATCGTGGACGACGAGCGGATGCCCAGCTCGTGCGCGGTGCGGATCACCTCGATCCAGGTGGCCGTGGGCAGCTTGCCCTTGGTCAGCACCCAGCGGACCTCGTCGTCCAGGATCTCCGCCGCCGTACCGGGGACGGAGTCCAGACCCGCCTCCTTGGCCGCCGTGAGCCACTCGCGGATCGACATGCCGGTGCGGGTCGCGCCGTTCACGACCTCCATCGGGGAGAAGGCGTGCACGTGCATGCCCGGGACGCGCTCCTTCACCGCCTTGGCGATGTCGAAGTACGCGGTGCCCGGCAGGTCCGGGTGGATGCCGCCCTGCATGCACACCTCGACCGCGCCCACGTCCCACGCCTGCTGGGCGCGGTCGGCGACCTGCTCCAGCGAGAGCGTGTACGCGTCCGCGTCCGTGCGGCGCTGTGCGAAGGCGCAGAACCGGCAGCCGGTGTAGCAGACGTTGGTGAAGTTGATGTTGCGGGTGACGATGTAGGTGACGTCGTCGCCGACCGCCGACCGGCGGATGTCGTCGGCCACCCGGCACAGCGCGTCCAGGGCCGGGCCGTCCGCGTGCAGCAGGGCGAGGGCCTCGGCGTCGGTCAGCCGGGTGGGGTCGTCGGCCGCCGTGCGCAGGGCCTCGCGCACGTCGGCGTCGATGCGCTGCGGGGCCATGCCGGGGGCCGCCGCCTCCCGCAGCGCCTCCCAGTCGCCGTACACCTCGTCGAAGTCGGCGCGCCGGTCCGCCGTACGTCCCTCGGTGTCGATGGAGGAGTGCAGGTCGGTGCGGCCGGTGGCGGTGAACACCTCCTCCGGCTCCTGCCAGGGGCGGCCCGTGACCGGCGCGTCCGGCAGGGCGAGGCCCGTGACCGGGTCGGCGAGGGCGGACACGTGCGGGCGCAGCCGCGGGTCCAGCCAGGGCTCGCCGCGGCGGACGAACTCCGGGTACACGCAGAGGCGTTCGCGCAGTTCGAAGCCGGCTGCCCGGGAGCGCTCGGTGAGTTCCTCGATCTGCGGCCAGGGGCGTTCGGGGTTGACGTGGTCGATGGTCAGCGGGGAGACCCCGCCCCAGTCGTCGATGCCGGCGCCGATCAGCCGCTCGTACTCGGCGTCGACCAGGTTCGGCGGGGCCTGGAGGCAGGCGGCCGGGCCCATGATGTGCCGGGCGACGGCCACCGTGGCGACAAGGTCGTCCAGTTCGGCGTCCGGCATGCCGCGCATGGCCGTGTCCGGCTTGGCGCGGAAGTTCTGGATGATCAGCTCCTGGATGCCGTGGTAGGCCCGGGAGACCTTCCGGAGCGCGAACAGGGACTCCGCGCGTTCCTCGTAGGTCTCGCCGATGCCGATGAGCAGGCCGGAGGTGAAGGGGACGGAGGAGCGCCCGGCGTCCTCCAGGACGCGCAGCCGGACGGCCGGTTCCTTGTCCGGGGAGCCGTGGTGCGGGCCGCCCGGCTCGGACCACAGGCGGGTCGCGGTCGTCTCCAGCATCATGCCCATGCTGGGCGCGACGGGCTTGAGGCGCTGGAAGTCGGTCCAGGTCAGCACGCCGGGGTTGAGGTGGGGAAGGAGTCCGGTCTCCTCCAGGATGCGGATGGAGATGGCGCGGACGTAGGCGATGGTGTCGTCGTAGCCGTGCGCGTCGAGCCACTCGCGCGCCTCCGGCCAGCGGTCCTCCGGCTTGTCGCCGAGGGTGATGAGGGCTTCCTTGCAGCCGAGGGCGGCGCCCTTGCGGGCGATGTCCAGCACCTCGTCGGGGGACATGAACATGCCGTGCCCGGCGCGGCGGAGCTTGCCGGGCACGGTGACGAACGTGCAGTAGTGGCACTTGTCCCGGCACAGCCGGGTGAGGGGGATGAAGACGCTCTTCGAGTACGTGATGACGCCGGGCCTGCCCGCCGCCTCCAAGCCCGCGTCCCGCACCCGGGCGGCGGAGGCGGCGAGGTCGGTGAGGTGCTCACCCCGCGCCTGGAGCAGCACCGCCGCCTCGGCGACGTCGAGGGCGACGCCGTCCCGGGCGCGTTTGAGGGCGCGACGCATGGAGTTCTCGGTGGGGCCGGTTCCGGAGGTCGCGGAAGTCGTCATCCCTTGAGCATACGTTCGCTTTGATCACTGTCGCGGGGTGCTGTCCGGCAGGAGGGGGCCGTAGGCGTCGAGCGCCCGCAGCACCTCCGCCTCCCGAGCCGGCGGCAACTGCACCACGACCTCCTCGATGCCCAGGTCGGCGTAGTGGGCGAGCTTGCCGGGGGTGGGCCGGACGGCGTACGGGACGACCTGGAGGGCGGCCGGGTCCCGGCCCGCGTCCGCCCACGCCGAGCGCAGCACGGGCAGCGCCTCGGAGAGCCCGCGCCCGCCGATCGGCAGCCAGCCGTCGGCGAACTCGGCGATGTGCGCGAACAGCCCGGGTCCGGCGGCCCCGCCGACGAGCGTGCGGGGGCCGACGACCGGGCCGCGCGGCTTCTGCACGGGCTTGGGGTGGGCGAAGCTGGCCCGTACGGCGCCGAACTCCCCCTCGTACGCGGTGGGCTCCTCGCTCCACAGCGCGCGCATCAGCGCCATCCGGTCCCGGACCAGTTCCCGGCGGGTCCGCCAGGTCACGCCGTGGTCGGCGGCCTCCTCCACGTTCCAGCCGTAGCCGAGGCCGAGGGTGAAGCGCCCGCCGGACAGGTGGTCGAGGGAGGCGATCTGCTTGGCGAGGTCGATGGGGTCGTGCTGGGCGACGAGGGTGATGCCGGTGCCGAGCGCCAGCCGCTGGGTCACGGCCGCCGCCTGGGCCAGGGCGACGAAGGGGTCGAGGGTGCGGCCGTACTCGCGGGGGAGGTCGCCGCCGGCGGGGTAGGGGGTGGTGCGTTCCACGGGGATGTGGGTGTGTTCCGGGAGGTAGAGGCCGGAGAAGCGGCGCGCTTCCAGCTCCTGCGCCAGCCGGACGGGGGTGATGGTCTCGTCGGTGAGGAAGATCGTGACGGAGATGCGCATGGGGCATCGTACCGACTGGTCGGTCGCTCGTCCGGGGGCGCGCGGGCCGTTCGTGGTCACCGTGGGCCGTTCGTGGTTACCGTGGGTCTCGTGACGACCTTGCGCGGCACCTTGGCACCGGGTTCGCCGGACTATGTGTACCTGCCGTTCGAAGTGCCGCCCGGAACCCGCGAGTTGACGGTCTCCTACACCTACGGCAGATCCCCCGTCCCGCCCGGCACCCCCGGCAACGCCCTCGACATCGGGCTCTTCGACCAGCGCGGCACCGAACTGGGCGGGCCGGGGTTCCGGGGGTGGTCCGGGGGTGCGCGGAGCGAGTTCTTCGTACGGGCCGACGAGGCCACGCCGGGGTATCTTCCGGGGCCGCTGACGCCCGGCACCTGGTACATCGCGCTCGGTCCGTACACCGTGGCGCCGCAGGGGATGCCGTACGAGGTGACCGTCACGCTGACGGAAGGGGCGGCCGGGGAGACGCCCCGGGCGGTGTACCCGCCGGACCGGGCCCGGGGGCGGGGCCGGGACTGGTACCGGGGCGACTGCCATCTGCACTCCTGGCACTCCGACGGGCGCCGCACCCCAGCCGAGATCGCGGACCTGGCCCGCGCGGCCGGGCTCGACTTCCTCAACAGCTCCGACCACAACACCCACGCCTCGCACGCCCACTGGGCCGACGCGGCCGGCGACGACCTCCTGGTGCTGCTCGGCGAGGAGGTCACCACCAGGAACGGGCACGCCCTGGCGCTCGGCACCGAGCCCGGCACCTTCGTCGACTGGCGCTACCGGGCCCGGGACGGCCGCTGGGCGCGCTTCGCGCGAGAGATCCGGCGGGCCGGCGGTCTGGTGGTGCCGGCCCATCCGCACGCCGACTGCGTGGGCTGCGGCTGGAAGTTCGGGTTCGCGCAGGCGGACGCCGTGGAGGTGTGGAACGGGCCCTGGACACCCGACGACGAACTGGCGCTGGCGGCCTGGGACGCGCGGCTGCCGGCGTCGGCACGGGGCGGGCGGGCGTGGCTGCCGGCGATGGGCGGCAGCGACGCCCACCGCGCCCCGGACGTGGTCGGACTGCCCCAGACCGTCGTGCTCGCCGACGACCTGACCCGGGAGGCGGTCCTGGAGGGGCTGCGGGCCGGACGGTCGTACGTGGCCGAGTCGCGGCACGTCTCGCTGGCGTTCTCCGTGACGGCCGAGGGCGGTGGACGCGCCGGCATCGGGGAACGGCTGGCGGCCGGGCACGACACCCCGGTGACCGTCCGGCTGGAGGTGTCCGGGGCGCCGCGCTGCTCGGTGCGGTTCGTCACCGACCAGGGCGTGCTGTTCACCGGCGGGCCGCTGCCGGTGTCCGGCACAGGCGCCGTGCGGTGGCGCACGACCCCGGACCGCGCGGCCTACGTGCGGGCCGAGCTGCGGCACGAGACCGCGCTCGGACCGGTGCCGGGGGCGATGGCCGCGTTCACCAACCCGGTCTTCCTGGGGCGGGTGGAGGACGGGAAGCCCGAGGCGTCATGCTGAGGCAGGCCCGTCGCGATCAGCCGCGGCCCGGTGGAGGCCGCATCCTCGTGCCGGAGAGAACAGGGGAGCCCGAGTCGTGTCCAGCCGCGCAGACCGCAAGCACCGCTTCGTCACCCGCGTCCAGCGGTACGTCGCCAACCCGCTCAACCGGCGCCTGCCGTTCCAGACCCTGCTGGAGACCACCGGCCGGACGTCCGGTCTGCCCCGGCGCACCCCGGTCGGCGGGCGCCGGACCGGGAACTCCTTCTGGCTGGTCTCCGAGTTCGGCCTGAGGTCGCAGTACGTGCGCAACATCCAGGCCGACCCCAGGGTCCGGGTCCGCATCGCCGGCCGCTGGCACCGCGGCACCGCCCACCTGCTCCCCGACGACGACCCGGTGGCCCGGCTGCGCACCCTGCCCCGCCTCAACAGCGCGGCGGTGCGGGCGTTCGGCACGGACCTGCTGACCGTCCGGGTGGACCTGGCGGACTGAGTCCCGTGGGAGCGGTGTGGTCTCCATGCCGTTCACCGTAGCGCCTACCTGACGGTCCGTCAGATGCCGGGGTCCGGCGGCGGTATGCGGAGAGGTTGTGAGAGCTTCGTGCGCCCAGGCGCGGCCCGCTGTGATCGGCGTCTCCCACGGCTGACGCAACCGCCCGGAACAAGGCAAACTGACGGGGTTGTTCGTGATGCCGAGGGGGACGAACGCATGGACGGTGGGCCGCGAGTACCCGAACAGCGGCGGTCCGGCTCCGCGCCCGTCGCGGAACCCGCCCCGCTGCGCTTCGGCGTGCTCGGTCCGGTGCGGGCCTGGCACGGCGAGGAAGCGCTCAGCACGGGCTCCCCCCAGCAGCGCGCCCTGCTGGCCGCCCTGCTGCTGCGCGAGGGCCGTACGGCCACGGCGGCGGAGCTCATCGACGCCCTGTGGGGAGCCGAGCCGCCGTCCCAGGCACTGGCGGCGGTCCGCACGTACGCCTCCCGGCTGCGGAAGGTGCTCACCCCCGGCGTCCTGATCAGCGAGTCCGGCGGGTACGCGATCCGGGGCCTGCGCGAGGGCGCCCTGGACCTGGCGGTCGCACAGGACCTGTCGGCGGAGGCGGAGAAGGCGCGGGGCGCGGGTGACCTGAGCCGAGCCCGAGCGGTCCTGAACCAGGCCCTCGACCTGTGGGACGGCGAACCCCTGGCCGGCGTCCCCGGCCCCTACGCCGAGGCCCAGCGGGCCCGCCTGGAGGAATGGCGGCTCGGCCTGCTGGAAACCCGCCTGGACCTGGACCTCGAACAGGGCTGCCACGCCGAGGCCGTCTCGGAACTGACGGCCCTGACGGCCGCGCACCCGCTCCGGGAGCGCCTGCGCGAACTGCTGATGCTGGCGCTGTACAGGAGCGGCCGCCAGGCGGAGGCCCTCGCGGTGTACGCGGACACGCGCCGCCTGCTCGCCGACGAACTGGGAGTCGACCCCCGCCCCGGCCTGAGCGAACTCCAGCAGCGCATCCTCCAGGCGGACCCGGCCCTGGCGGAGCCCTCGGCCCCGGCGGCGGAACCGGCGGCGAACCCCGTCCGCCCGGCCCAGCTGCCCGCCTCCGTCCCCGACTTCACGGGCCGCTCGTCCTTCGTCTCGGAACTGACGGACGTGCTGTCCTCGGCGTCGGAGGCGGAGGGCCGGGTCATGGCGGTCTCGGCCCTCGCCGGCATCGGCGGCGTCGGCAAGACCACCCTGGCGGTGCACGTCGCCCACCGGGCCCGCCCGGCCTTCCCCGACGGCCAGCTGTACGTCGACCTCCAGGGCGCGGGCCCCCGCCCGGCGGAACCGGAGACGGTCCTCGGCTCCTTCCTGCGGGCGCTGGGCACGGCGGACGCGTCGATCCCGGATTCGCTGGAGGAGCGAGCGGCGTTGTACCGCTCGGTGCTGGACGGCCGCCGAGTCCTGGTCCTGCTGGACAACGCGAAGGATGCCGCCCAGGTACGGCCCCTGCTCCCCGGCACCGAGGGGTGCGCGGCCCTGGTCACCTCCCGCGTCCGCATGCTCGACCTCGCCGGCGCCCACCTGGTCGACCTGGACGTGATGTCCCCCGAGGAGGCGCTGGCCCTCTTCACGAAGATCGTGGGCGAGGAACGGGTGGCAGCGGAACGCGAAGCCGCCCTGGACGTGGTCGCGGCCTGCGGCTTCCTCCCCCTGGCGATCCGCATCGCGGCGTCCCGCCTGGCGGCACGGCGGACGTGGACGGTGTCGGTCCTGGCGGCGAAGCTGGCGGACGAGCGACGCCGGCTGGACGAGTTGCAGGCCGGCGACCTGGCGGTGAAGGCGACCTTCGAGCTGGGGTACGGGCAGCTTGAGCCTGCCCAGGCAAGGGCCTTCCGGCTGCTGGGCCTGGCCGACGGCCCGGACATCTCGCTGGCTGCCGCGGCTGCGGTCCTGGACCTCCCCGTGGAGGAGACCGAGGACCTGCTGGAGTCCCTGGTGGACACGTCCCTGCTGGAGTCGGCGGCGCCTGGGCGGTACCGCTTCCACGACCTGGTCCGGCTGTACGCGCGGGCTTG
Source organism: Streptomyces sp. NPDC004658 (assembly GCF_040609555.1). NCBI lineage: Bacteria > Bacillati > Actinomycetota > Actinomycetes > Kitasatosporales > Streptomycetaceae > Streptomyces > Streptomyces sp. NPDC004658. The sequence goes on along the minus strand of NZ_JBEXKG010000161.1, from coordinate 7,593 downwards.
TGCGGAGAGGGACGAGTGGCCGCCTGGTGAGCGGGAGGCGGCTATGTCGCGGGTGCTGGACTTTTATCTGGCTACGGCGGCTCGGGTGTACGCGATGGAGCGGCCGGGGGACCGGACGATCGCCCACCTGGAAGGCGCCCGGCACCGGGGCAGTGAGTTCTCCAGCGCCTCGGTGGCACTGGACTGGCTGCACACGGAGGCCGAGCCCCTTCTCGCCTGCGTGCAGCAGTCACTGAAGGCGCCCACCTTGCGACGAGCCGTCGACCTCCTGCTGGCCACCATAGATCTGGCGGAGTCCGGGGCCAGCGCTCGCCGCTACGAGACTACGGCCGTGGCCGCTCGTGACGCAGCCGCCGCGCTCCGCGACGCGCACGCCGAGACACGAGCACGGATCACACTCGCGCAAGTCCTCAGCCAGTCCGGACGTTTCGACGAGGCCGGGATCGAGGCCGAACACGCGGACCTGCTGAACCAAACGGCCGGCGATCCCTGGACGGCCAGCACGGCACCGAACCAACTGGGAATCATCGCCAACTGCACGGGGCGTTTCCCGGACGCGGTGGTCTATCTGCAGAGGGCCATCGAGGCGTTCCGCGCCGACAGCAACAAACCGGGCGAGGCAAGTGCCGTATGCAACCTTTCCCGTGCCCTGGCCTCGATGGGCCGGACACAGGAGGCGGTGGAACTCGCGAAGCGGGGCGTCGACATCTACGACGAACTCGGCATGTCCGTCCGTCTGGCCAACGCTCTCTACGCTTTGGGTACCGTGCTCACGCAGGCGGGCTCTCTGCACGAGGCTCTGACGCAACTGTCGGAGGCACTCCGCATGTTCACCGGCAACCGGCAGCGCCTCTGGGAAGGCACCACGCACTTCCGCATCGCGCAGGTGCACATGGTGTCCCGGCATCCGGCCCTGGCGGCCCAGCACGCCGAACAGGCGTTGGCGATCGGCTGCATCGGCGGAGACTGGATGAGGGCCAACGCGCTGACGATGCTGGGGAAGGCTCTGGACGCGCTCGACCAGTCCGATCGCGCCCGCGCCTGCTGGCAGGAGGCCCTGACGCTGTACGAGCAGGCCGGCTCGCCGGAAGCGGCCGAAGTACGCGGCTTGCTCTCCCCGCTGGCCGCTGCCTGAGAGACCGCCGCAACAGAGTCGTTCATCGAACATTTATGGGCGTCTGCCACTCTCGGTTTGTCGATCCGCCGCTGTCGGGGGGCAGGCGGATTCGCTGGGCCTCACGGCTACTCTGAGGCCTCCGGAAGTGCCCGTTCGGCGACCTACGGGGGAGTTGCCGAACGGGCGCTTCTTCCACTGCGTCACACATCTCTTGGAGTACCAGCCATGAGCAACGACGAGAACATCACCACGATGGACCAGCACACTCCGGCCCCGCCCGCCCTGGACGAGCCGGTCACCACGATGGACCAGCACACCCCGGCCCCGCCCGCCTTGGACGAGCCGGTCACCACGATGGACCAGCACACCCCGGTGCCTCCGGCCCTGGACCTGGGAGGCAAGTAAGCCATCACCCCGACGGGGGGTCGGCCGCGGCGGCGCGGAGGGGGAGCCGTCGCGGCCGAGGTGTGTCCGGGCCGATGCCGGTTCAACAACCGGAGGACACCATGACGCTCACCAAGAAGGTCGTGGCCACCGTGGCCCTGATCATCGGAGCCACCGCCGCTGCCGCGAGCCCTGCGCTGGCCAACAATGCCATGCCCGTGAGCTCGGAGAACGGCCAGACCACGGTCGTCACCCCGCAGGACAACCACATGCCGTGACACGGCAGCACACCTCCGAGGGGCCGGGCGGAAGCTCGGCCCCTTGCCGTGTGGCCCCGCCGAGGTGACCGGTCACTCTCCCTCCGCCAGCTCACACCACACGGTCTTGTCCACCCCCTGCTCCACACCCCACCGAACGGTCACCGCGTCGATCAGGGCAAGCCCGCGGCCCGCCTCATCGTCGTCGCCGGCAGGCAGGAGCACCGGTACGGCTTTCGCCTCCGGGTCGGTGACCTCGACGCGAATGCGCCCGCCGTCCGTCCGAGCCACCCGTACACGGACACAAACCCCCTCCCCCACATGCCGGATCACGTTGCCGACGAGCTCGGTGACGCAGAGCTGGACGTCGGCGCAGGGTGCGTCCAGGTAGCGGCGGACGGTACGGCGCAGCCCCTGGAGCGCCTTCGGTACGGCGACGACCTCGACGTCCAAGGGCGGCCGGCTCCGCGTACGTTCCTCACCCCGCAGCGCCCTCGCCAGCTTGCGCGCCGTCGCCGTGTTGCAGTTGCCGAGCGCGACGAGGCCCACCGGCGGCTGGTACTTGCCCGCGAAGCTCGGCAGGTCCACCCGGAGGGAGGGCAGGATGATGCCGTGGGTGGACAGCGCGTCGCGCAGGTCGTCCACACAGAGGGTGGTGTCGTAGGCGGAGTTGCCGCGCTGGGCGGAGGGGAGATTCGAGGACGACACGGTTGCGTACGCCTTCCTTTGCTGCTCTCTGTGACGAAACGGCTACAGAGTGATGCCCGCACCGGTACCTTTTGAAGAGGTTTCGGCTGCGCAAGCGCAAGTGGCAAACGGCGGTGACGAGTTATGCCCCCACGCAAAGACCCGGACGCCTCGGCGAACTTCCCCTCCTTCTACGGCGCCGAGTTGCGCTACCAGCGCGAACTGGCGGGACTGACCTTGGAGCAGCTGGCCGAGGGAAGCTTCCGGGGCGTGCCGTTCCTGAGCCAGATCGAGCGGGGCGAGCGGCGGATGCCGGTGGATCTGGCCCGGCACGTCGACAAGGTGCTGGGGACGGACGGGTTTTTCGAGCGACGGTGTGAAGATGCGCGCCGGGCACGGCAGTCGGGGCATGCGGAGTACTTCGCGGATGTGGCGGAGATGGAACAGCATGCCGAGACGATCGACGACTGGGCTCCCATGCTTGTGCCGGGGCTCCTCCAGACAGCGTCATACGCCCGCGCGATCGTGCGTGCCGCCATGCCCCGAGCCTCGGACGAGGAGGTCGAGGAGAAGGTCAACGCCCGCATGAAACGGGCCAAGCTCTTCGACGCGGAAAACCCGCCGAAGTTCTGGGCGATTTTGGACCAGTCGTTGATCCAGCGCCCAGCACTCCCCGACGAGCAGATGGCAGAACTCCTCGACCACATCACGCAGGTGGTGAGGAACACGCACTCCATTCTGCAGATCCTCCCGCAAACCACCGGCGCCCATCCGTTCATGATGGGCATGACCAGGTTCATGACCTTCGCGGACGCACCTCCGGTGGTGTACACGGAGTCACTGCACAGTGGCCAAGTCATCGACTATCCAGCGCTCGTGAAGCAGTACCGCGAGTCGTACGATCTGCTCAGGGCCGCCGCACTGCCGCCTGAGGCGTCCCTTGCGATCATCGAGGCTGCGGCAGAGGACTACCGAGATGGCAAGCACCGGGATTGACCTGAGCAATGTCGTGTGGCGCAAGAGCAGCTACAGCAATGGCACCGGGGGCGAGTGCGTCGAGGTCTCGGAGACTCACCCCGGCATCATTCCCGTCCGCGACTCCAAGAAGCCCCAGGACGAACCCGTACTCCTCTTCCGCCCCCGCGCCTGGAGCGCCTTCCTCGGCTCCTTGAAGGGCTGAGCCCACCCGGTTGTCCACAGGGCAAGCGGCAGGTCACGGTTTCTGCGATCTTGCCCGTGTGGAGCGGACGGACCTGAGGGCGCTGGCGGACAGAGGCGTCCTCCTCACCTCACGTGCCGTGGAGGCCGGCTGGCCCAGGCGTAGCCTGACGCGCGCGCTGCGGGCGGAGGGGTGGACGCAGCTCCGGCACGGCGCCTGGTCCGAGCCGGGGCGCGACCCGGACCTGCTCACGCACCTCCGGGCCGTCCAGCTCCGCGTACCGCGCTTCGTCGTGAGCCACGGTTCGGCGGCCGCCCTCTGGCGCATCGAGTTGCTCGGCGGTGGCCGGAAGGCACCGCTGGACTTCATCGACCCGCACCTCAGCATGCACCGCCTGGGCAGCGGCGTGCGCGTGCACCGGATGCCGCTCGCCAGAAGTGACGTGGTGGAGAGGCAGGGGCTACGGCTCACCACCCCGACCCGCACATGCGCCGACCTTCTGCGCCGCGGCCCGCGTGACGAGGCGGTAGTCGCCGTGGACTCGGCCCTGACGTACCGCAGGGTCAGGCGAGTGCGACGCGCACCGCTGGTGCGGAGGGAGCAGATCGCAGCCGCGCTGGGGAAGACCTCGCAGGGGTCGGTCCGGGCGCGGGACTGGCTCCGGCTGACCGACCCGCGCGCCGGCTCCCCCGCCGAGACGGTCGCCCGGCTGCGCATGTACGACGCCGACCTGCACCCCGAGAGCCAAGCCGAGCTGCGCCCCCGGACGGCAGTCGCCGCGTCGTCGACTTCCTCTTCCGGGCGGCGGGGCTCGCGGTGGAGATCGAAGGGTACGCCTACCACGGCACCCGTGAAGCCCACCGCAGGGACATCGACCGCTTCAACCAGCTCCTCCGCTGCCCCGAGATCCGCAGCCTCCTCCGCTTCAGCGCCGAGGACGTGTTCCGGCGGCCTGCGTACATGGTCGCGGAGATCAGGGCCACGCTGGTTTCCCTGACCGGCGATTCCACGTGACCGTGGGGCCGCTCGCTTCCCGGCCAGTGTCGGGCTTCCGCGGTCCGCGTCAAGGGCGCTGCGCGTCGCCTTCGGCGATGGGCCTCCGGCCCACCCTTGACCCGGCCCACTCCAGCCCGGGGAAGAAGCGAGCGAGCGGCCCGGAAAGGCGGTGGCCCCGACCGGTACCGGGCCCTCGGGCCAGTTGCCTCCGCATCGTCGGCAGGGGCGCGCGAACGCGCCTCGCATGCACGCCGGGTGAGATCGGCGGCTGCGGCTCGTGCCGGGAACCCGCCTCGCCCCTCCAGAGGGTGATTGGCGCAATTGGGCCAAGAGGCTAGGTAGTTCTGGTGACGGGAGGTCCTCTACGGGTGGCCCGAATCCGCCAATCACCGATCTCCTGTGACCCAAGGGGCTCATGGGACGCCAGCCCCTCCCCTCGCTCCTCCCACCGGCCGGTGGCCGCCGAACCTGCCTGGCGTGCAGGCGAGGCGCGGGGGCGCTCCTCCCACCCGCCGCTCGCCGCTTGGCCCACCCGGCGTGCAGGCGAGGCGCCGACGCGTACCCCTGGCGCCGGGTGAGTGCCCAGCTGGGTTGCGGGCCCGGTACCGGTAGGCGCCCACTTTCCCCCGGCCGCCCGCTCGCTTCTCCCCCGTGCTGGAGTGAGCCGAGTCAAGGGTGGCCCGGAGGGCCATCGCCGAAGGCGACGCGCAGCGCCCTTTACTCGGGTCGCGGAAGCACGACACTGGCAAGGAAGCGGGCGGCCGGGTTCAGCCCACAGCGACCCTTTCAGCACCGGCCCGGGTCACCCCCTTCCCCTCAGCTCTTCCGCTGCTGGGCGTCGGGCCCAAGGCGAACGGGCTGTGGAAGCCGGTGATCGCCGCGGTGGAGGGGATGGCCTGCGGGGGTGCCTTCTATCTGCTCGGGGAGTGCGAGTCCTCGTGGCCGGGGCCGGTGCCGCCCACCTACGGCATGGTCAGCGAAGTCACCGAGCAGGGCGCGGCGTTGGCCGCGGCCACCGACCGCGCCACCGTCATCGCGGGGTATCCGGCCGAGGCGGTGCAGGGGTCCGTGCGGGCGCCGCAGATCGCGCTGGGCAACCCGCCGCCGGGAGTTCCGGGTGCGCTGACGGTCAGGAGGCCAGGCGCGCCGTCCCGTCCACCTCGCAGTGGTCGAGCAGGTCGAGGTGGGCCTTCTGCGTGAACGGGACCCGGACCGTCCTGGTGCCGCGGGCGGGTACGGAGACCTCCGTGCGGCCCGAGTCGATGGCGGGCGGGCTGTCCGGCAGGAAGAGCACCTCGACCGTGAAGGTCGCCTCGTGGCCGTTCGGGTTGGTGACCTCGACCGTGGCGTACGGCTTCCCGGCGGTCGCGCAGGCGATCAGCCTGGCCTTCCCGTCCTTCAGCGGGGTGCTGCTGCCGCTGCCGGACGGCGTGGAGGTGGGGCGGTGGGTGCGCCGGTAGGTGCCGCCGCCCGTGGAGCCGTACGATCCGCCGCCCGAGGTGGACGACGAACCGTCGTGGTCCTGGTGCGAGCTGCTGCACCCGCCCCCGCCGCCTCCGTGTCCCCGGCTGCCGTGGTGCCGGCCGGACGAGAAACCGGTCAGGCTGAGCAGCACCAGGGTCAGTACGGCCGTGAACCTGAGTGCGCGCGTCCGTGAAGGCATGAGCATGCCAGCAGACTAGCCGCCGGCGCACCGCATGGCGGCCGCCGGGCGCCGGAGGTAGCGTCGGCGTGGACGGCCGCCGTCCGGAGCCCTTCCGTGCAGAGCCGGTACGACGGCCGTCGCGCGGCTCACGCGGTCCGCGCGGTGCCCGTGCCCTTCTCCGCGTCCAGCGCGTACACGCACCGGTCCTTGCTGCACGCGTACACCACGCCGTCCTTGACCACCGGGGAGCCGGTGATCTCGCCGCCGGTCGCGAGCTTCCAGCGCAGCCGTCCGTCGTCGGCCTTCAGGGTGTACAGCAGGTGGTCGGTGGAGCCGAAGTGGATGCGGCCCTCCGCCACCGCGGGCGCGCCCACGACGTCGCCGCCCGCCTGGAAGCGCCACTTGGGGGTGCCGGTGACCGCGTCCAGGGTGTACAGGCCCTTGCCGCTGCCGACGTGCACGTGCCCGGCGGCCACCAGGACCGGCTCGACGGAGGAGCGGGCCTCGGTGGCGATGCGCCAGCGGTCGCGGCCGTCGGCGGCGTCCAGGGCGTAGACCGTGCCGAGGTAGTCGGCGAGGTAGATGCCGCCGCCGGTGACGGCCGGGCCCGGGGCGAAGGCGGGCGGGCTCAGGAAGACCGCCGGGGCCTCGAAGTGCCAGCGGACCCGGCCGCTCACCGCCTCGACGGCGAGCACGCGGGTGCCGGCGGAGACGTAGACGCAGCCGTCGGGGGCGGGGGTCAGGCGGACCGGGACGCCGCCGCACGAAGCCGCGTCACCGATGGGGTACGACCAGCGCTCCTCGCCGGTGCGGGCCTCCAGGGCGCGCAGCCGGGCGTCCTGCCAGACGTAGACCGTGCCGTCGTGCACGACCGCGCCGGCCTCCGGGGACTCGAAGTCGGTCTGGCAGCCGGTGATCTCCCACAGCTTCTGTCCGCTCGCCGCCTCCCAGGCCTGCACGCCGCCGCCGCGGGTGCCGGTGACGACCGTGCCGCGGTCGGCCTTCAGGGAGTACACCCAGGCGTCCGTGGACAGTCGCCACAGGTCGGTGCCCTCGCGGGCGTCCAGGGCGAACAGGGTGGGGCCGTCGGAGGCGTGGATACGGCCGTCCGCGACCGCCATGGACCAGGCGACGTCCCGGGTCTTGAAGCGGCGGCGGCCGGTGGCCACGTCCAGGGCGTGCACCTCGAAGGAGGTGACGTAGACCAGGTCGCCGTCGACGGAGGGGGTGCCCCACACGTCGTTCGACATGCGGAACCGCCAGGGCCGCCAGCCCGCCGCCGTCTCCGGGGGCTGCGGCGGCACGGGCGGTACGGCGGGGTCGGGGCCGGCCAGGCCGGGGCGGGGGC
>NZ_JBEXKG010000160.1:0-16716 GCF_040609555.1 Streptomyces sp. NPDC004658 | reverse complement strand
GTCGGGCCCGGGGCGCCACCCCTGCTCCAGGGCCCGGCGGGCGATGTTCGGCCCGCTGGCGATGCGCTCCACGCACCCGCGCGAGCCGCACGGGCAGGGATCGCCGTCCAGGTCCACGCTGATGTGGCCGATGTGCCCGGCGTTGCCGGTCGGACCGGGATGCAGGCGTCCGCCCAGCACCAGGCCGCCACCGACACCGGTCGAGACCACCATGCACAGCGCGTTGTCGTGGCCGCGCGCGGCACCCTGCCAGTGCTCGGCCGCGGTGATCGCCACACCGTCGCCGATCAGCTCCACCGGCAGGCCCCCGGTGACCGTACGCACCCGGTCCACCAGGGGGAAGTCGCGCCAGCCCGGCACGTTCACCGGGCTGACGGTGCCCGCCGAGGCGTCGACCGGGCCGGCGCTGCCGATGCCGAGCGAGCCCGCGCGTTCCCACAGGGGCGATGCGGCGAGGTCGCCGAGGACGTCCGTCACGGCCCGCATGACCGTTTCGCCGTCCTGCTGGGCCGGCGTGGCGCGCTGGGCCCGGGCCAGGATCCGGCCGCCGCCGTCCACCAGCGCGCCGGCGATCTTGGTGCCGCCGATGTCCAGGGCCGCCACGAGGTCGGTGTGCATCAGAGTCAGATCTCCCCGTTCAAGCTTGAAAACCAAAAGAGAAGCAGGCCGGTCAAGCGGTGGGGGCGCAGGCCGGAGACAGCGGTGGACAGTCTCTCGCGCATCTGACAACGTTGTCCAGGCTCTATGCTCGACGCCACATCCTCATACAAGCCCACGGATCCCGCACCACCCCCCGTGGACGAGTCGGACGAGAGACAGGACTGACGCATCGTGCCCGAGACCACCCGCCGCGCAGACCGCCTTCCCGGGACCCGGTACGGCAACCGCCCGACGATGAAGGACGTGGCGGCGCGCGCCGGGGTCGGGCTGAAGACGGTGTCCCGGGTGGTCAACGGGGAGCCCGGGGTCACCCCGGACACCGAACGCCGGGTCCAGGAGGCCATCGAGGCGCTCGGCTTCCGCCGCAACGACAGCGCCCGGGTGCTCCGCAAGGGCCGGACGGCGAGCATCGGCCTGGTGCTGGAGGATCTCGCGGACCCGTTCTACGGCCCGCTCAGCCGCGCCGTCGAGGAGGTGGCCCGCGCGCACGGAGCCCTGCTGATCAACGGCTCCAGCGCCGAGGACCCGGAGCGTGAGCAGGAGTTGGCGCTGGCGCTGTGCGCGCGCCGGGTGGACGGACTGGTGGTGATCCCGGCCGGGGACGACCACCGCTATCTGGAGCCGGAGATCAGGGCGGGTGTGGCGACCGTGTTCGTGGACCGTCCGGCCGGGCGGATCGACGCGGACGTGGTGCTGTCCGACAACTACGGCGGCGCCCGCGACGGGGTCGCCCACCTCATCGCGCACGGCCACCGCCGGGTCGGGTTCATCGGCGACATGCCGCGCATCCACACCGCGGCGGAGCGGCTGCGCGGCTACCGGGCGGCCATGGAGGACGCGGGCATAGCCGTCGAGGAGCGCTGGATGTCCCTCGGGGCGACGAACCCGGAGCGGGTGCGCCGGGCCGCGGAGGAGATGCTGTCCGGCACCGACCCGGTCACCGCGATCTTCGCCGGCAACAACCGGGTGACGGTCACCGTGATCCGGGTCCTCGCCGAACGGTCCCGCCCGGTCGCGCTCGTCGGCTTCGACGACATCGAGCTGGCCGACCTCCTCCAGCCCGGCGTCACGGTCGTCGCCCAGGACGCGGCGGCCCTGGGCCGCACCGCCGCCGAACGCCTCTTCCGCCAGCTGGACGGCACCCTCCTCGCCCCCGAGCGCATCGAGCTGCCGACCCGTCTGATCACCCGCGGTTCGGGCGAACTGCCCCCGGCGGACTGAGCGGGCCGAGGGCGCCGTCGCCCCGCGTCCCGGAGGCCGCCGGGCGGGGCGCGGCCGGGTCGGTCACTGCGCGGACGCGGTCAGGTCACCTCGACGGGGGGACGCGAAGCCCTCCAGGTCGGTGCGGGTCAGGCCGGTGAGCCGGGCGACCTCGGGCAGGTCGAGGGCGCCGCAGTCGAGGCCGCGGAGCAGGTACCCGCTGAGGGCCTTGGCGGTGGCGGGTTCGTCCATGACGTCGCCGCCGGTCCGGTCGGCGTACCGGGCGAGGCGGGCCGCCGCCTGCTCGAAGCCCTCGCGGTAGAAGGCGAAGACGGCCGCGTAGCGGGTGGGGATGTGGCCGGGGTGCATGTCCCAGCCCTGGTAGTAGGCGCGGGCGAGGGCGCGGCGGGTGAGGCCGTAGTGGAGGCGCCAGGCGTCGTGGACCTTGGCGGTCGGACCGACGGGGAGGATGTTGGTGGAGCCGTCGGACACGCGGACGCCGGTGCCGGCCGCCGCGACCTGCATGACCGCCTTGGCGTGGTCGGCGGCCGGGTGGTCGCTCGCCTGGTGGGCGGCGGAGACGCCGAGGCAGGCGCTGTAGTCGAAGGTGCCGTAGTGCAGCCCGGTGGCGCGGCCCTCGGCGGCCTGGATCATGCGGGCGACGGTGGCGGTGCCGTCGGTGGCGAGGATGGCCTGGCTGGTCTCGATCTGGATCTCGAAGCCGAGGCGTCCGGCGTCCAGGCCGTGCGCCTTCTCGAAGGCCTCCAGGAGCCGGACGAAGGCGCCGACCTGCTCGGGGTACGTGACCTTGGGCAGGGTGAGGACCAGGCCCTCGGGCAGGCCGCCGGCCTCCATGAGGCCGGTGAGGAAGACGTCGAGGGTGCGGATGCCCCGGTCGCGTACGGCGGCCTCCATGCACTTCATGCGGATGCCCATGTAGGGGGCCGCCGTGCCGTTCGCGTACGCCTCGGCGATCAGGCGGGCCGCGCGGGCGGCCGTCTCGTCCTCCTCGGCGTCGGGGCGGGGGCCGTAGCCGTCCTCGAAGTCGACGCGCAGGTCCTCGACGGGCTCGCGCTCCAGCTTGGCGCGGACGCGGGAGTGGACCGGCTCGGCCAGTTCGTCGGGCAGGCCGAGGACCGCCGCGAAGGAGGCGGCGTCGGGGGCGTGTTCGTCGAGCAGGGCGAGCGCCTGGTCGCCCCAGGAGCGGATGGTGCCGGCGGTGAAGGCGTCCCCGGGGACGTACACCGTGTGGACGGGCTGCCGGGTGCCGGGGTCTCCGGGGTAGCGGCGCTCCAGCTCCGCGTCGACCGGTGCGAGGGAGGCGCTGATCTCCTCGCTGACGGCACCCGCGAGGCTCGTCGCCACCTTCTCCTGCTGACCCATCCCACACCCTCCAAATTTCCGCTCTACGGAATCAACAATCCGTAGAATGAAGTTATCCGGGTGATTCTCCCTGGTCAACACCCCGTCCGGACGCTGGTCGCCCACACCCCGCCCGCTCCAGCACCAGGATGCACCGAGGCCCCGGTGACCGGATCGGTCACCGGGGCCTCGGGCGCGCCCTGGGCGGACTCAGCCCTTGCGGGTCTTGATCTCCTCGGTCAGCTGCGGGACGACGTCGAACAGGTCGCCGACGACACCGAAGTCGACCAGCTCGAAGATCGGGGCCTCGGCGTCCTTGTTGACGGCCACGATCGTCTTCGAGGTCTGCATACCGGCGCGGTGCTGGATCGCACCGGAGATGCCGTTGGCGATGTACAGCTGCGGCGAGACCGACTTACCGGTCTGGCCGACCTGGTTGGTGTGCGGGTACCAGCCGGCGTCGACGGCGGCACGCGAGGCACCGACGGCCGCGCCGAGCTGGTCGGCGAGGGCCTCGATGATCGCGAAGTTCTCGGCGCCGTTGACACCGCGGCCACCGGAGACCACGATCGCGGCCTCGGTCAGCTCCGGGCGGCCCGTCGACTCGCGCGGCGTACGGCCGGTGATCTTCGTGCCGGTCGCCTTGTCCGAGAAGGTCACGGACAGGGCCTCGACCGCGCCCGCGGCCGGGGCGGCCTCGACGGCGGCCGAGTTCGGCTTGACCGTGATGACCGGGGTGCCCTTGATGACGCGGGACTTGGTGGTGAAGGACGCGGCGAACACCGACTGCGTGGCCACCGGGCCCTCGTCGCCGGCCTCCAGGTCGACGGCGTCGGTGATGATGCCGGAGCCGATGCGCAGCGCCAGGCGGGCGGCGATCTCCTTGCCCTCGGCGGAGGACGGGACCAGTACGGCGGCCGGGGAGACGGCCTCGTAGGCGGCCTGGAGGGCGTCCACCTTCGGCACGACCAGGTACTCGGCGTACTCGGACGCGTCGTGGGTGAGGACCTTCACCGCGCCGTGCTCGGCGAGCGTGGCGGCGGTGTCGGCGGCGCCGTTGCCCAGCGCGACGGCGACGGGCTCGCCGATGCGGCGGGCCAGGGTCAGCAGCTCCAGGGTGGGCTTGCGGACGGCACCGTCCACGTGGTCGACGTAGACGAGGACTTCAGCCATGGGATTGCTCTCCTGCGAAACGAAGTTGAGGGGCGGTCAGCGGGGGCGAGCCTCAGATGAACTTCTGGCTCGCGAGGAACTCAGCGAGCTGCTTGCCGCCCTCGCCCTCGTCCTTGACGATGGTGCCGGCCGTGCGGGCCGGACGCTCGGTCGCGGCCTCGACCTTGGTGAACGCGCCGTCCAGGCCGACCTCCTCGGCCTCGATGTCGAGGTCGGACAGGTCCCAGGACTCCACCGGCTTCTTCTTGGCCGCCATGATGCCCTTGAAGGACGGGTAGCGGGCCTCGCCGGACTGGTCGGTCACGGAGACGACCGCCGGGAGCGAGGCCTCCAGCTGCTCCGAGGCGGCGTCGCCGTCGCGGCGGCCCTTGACCACGCCGTCCTCGACGGAGACCTCGGACAGCAGGGTGACCTGCGGGACGCCGAGGCGCTCGGCGACCAGCGCGGGGACGACGCCCATGGTGCCGTCGGTGGAGGCCATGCCGGAGACGACCAGGTCGTAGCCGGCCTTCTCGATGGCCTTGGCCAGGACCAGGGAGGTGCCGATGGCGTCGGTGCCGTGCAGGTCGTCGTCCTCGACGTGGATGGCCTTGTCGGCACCCATGGAGAGGGCCTTGCGGAGCGCGTCCTTGGCATCCTCGGGGCCGACCGTCAGGACGGTGACCTCGGCGTCGTCCGCGTTCTCCGCGATCTGGAGGGCCTGCTCGACCGCGTACTCGTCCAGCTCGGAGAGCAGACCGTCGACATCGTCGCGGTCGACGGTCAGGTCATCGGCGAAGTGCCGGTCGCCAGTGGCGTCGGGCACGTACTTCACAGTGACAACGATCCTCAAGCTCACGCCGGCTCTCCTACTGCATCGTCATTTCGGGCTGCCTCTTGCAGGCAGCATAGGCGCCTCAAGCGGCCGATCCCGGTCGGGGCGTCCGCGCGCTCCGAACGAAATATTACTCGCCAGTACACCTACTTCATGCCCGCTAAGCAAGCGCTTTGAACTGTGACCTTCGCAACGCAGCGTAACCGGAACTCGACGGCCCCGCAGGAGGGGGTGGCGCGACGGCGGACGTGATCAATCCCGCAGGCCGTTGAAGCGGCCCTGGTGGTAGAGGAGCGGGCGGCCGGCACCCGAGGAGTCGCCGAGGACCACCTCGGCGAGCACGATCCGGTGATCACCGGCCGGGACCCGCCCGACGATCCGGCACACCAGCCAGGCGAGCACGTCGTCCAGCACCGGTACGCCTTCCGGGCCATCCCGCCAGACGGTGGGCGCGCCGAAGCGGTCGGCGCCGCTGCGGGCGAAGGTGGCGGCCAGCTCGCTCTGGTGCTCGCCGAGTATGTGCACGCCGACGTGGTCCGCCTCGGCCACCGCGGGCCAGCTGGAGGCGCCCGTGCCGATACCGAAGGAGATCAGTGGCGGGTCGGCGGAGACGGAGGTCAGGGAGGTGGCGGTGAAGCCGACCGGGCCGTCGGCGCCACGCGCGGTGATCACCGCCACACCGGCGGCGTGCCGGCGGAAGGTGGAGCGCAGCAGATCGGGGGAGGCGAGCTGAGCGGTGCCGAGGTCGGGCGTGGCCGTCATGGAACTGTCCTTCTGCGAAAGTCGGGGCGGGGGTCCGTGGCAGCTCAGCAGCCCGGACAGCACGCGCTCGCGGTGCGGGCCAGGTCGACGTGGACCCGGCCGTGGAGAAGGAGTTCGGTCGGCATACGGTCAGGCTGACGATGGATGGTGCGTGCAGTCAAGCCGCTGCCGGGATCCGGAAGCTGTCTCAGCGTTGCCTGACACGGGCTCACACGGCCTCCCCGAGCGCGGCGATGACGTCGGCTTTGCGTGGCTGTCCGGTGGCGCGCCGCACCACGCGTCCGCCTGCGTCCAGGACCAGGACGGTGGGCGTCCTGACGATCCGCAGTTCACGTACGAGGTCCAGGTGCGCCTCGGCGTCGATCTCGACGTGGGTCACGCCCGGGACCATTCCGGCGACCTCGGCGAGGACGCGCCGGGTGGCCCGGCAGGGTGCGCAGAAGGCGCTGGAGAACTGCACGAGCGTCGCGCGCTCCCCCAGTTCGCCGCCCAGTTCGGCCCCACCGAGCCGCCTTCCGTCGTCGTGCCCGCGCACCCGCGTTCTCCCCTTCCGCCGCTTCCGCGGCACTCCCCGGGTGCCCGCCGCGGCGGGCACCGCCCGGCACACCACCGGTCGTACCCTGCAAGAGCGTTCCGGCAGCCGCAAAGATTCCCGGACCCCGCGGAACGCGGTGGCCGCCGTCGCGGCCCGGCATGTTCCGGCCCACGCGGGGAACCACGACACGGGTGGAGCAAGGAGCATGAGGATCCACGGTGGGATGTAGGCCGACGTGACGAGGATCTCGCCGACGCGGGGCACCAGGACTGGCTCCCCGTCCGTTCTTCGGGCACGATCTGCGAGACGCCGAAAACCTACGGCTGCGTAACTTTCCCGCCGGGAGCCCCTTTCCCGAGCAGAGCAGAAAGGGTCCACCCCGCCCATGGCAGAGCTGGTCTACCGTCCCGTCATCGGTTTCGCCAAGACGATGTTCAAGGTCTGGGATCTGAAGATCGACTGCCAGGGGTCGGAGAACATCCCGCGCGCGGGCGGCGCCGTGCTGGTGAGCAATCACATCAGCTATCTGGACTTCATCTTCAACGGGCTGGCCGCGTTGCCGCAGAAGCGTCTGGTGCGCTTCATGGCGAAGGAGTCCGTCTTCCGGCACAAGGTCTCCGGGCCGCTGATGCGGAGCATGAAGCACATCCCGGTGGACCGCGCACAGGGCGAGGCGGCGTACGCGCACGCGCTGGACTCACTGCGGTCCGGTGAGGTCATCGGGGTGTTCCCGGAGGCGACGATCTCGCCGTCCTTCACGCTGAAGAGCTTCAAGTCGGGTGCCGCCCGCCTGGCCCAGGAGGCGGGCGTCCCGCTGATCCCGATGGCGGTGTGGGGCACGCAGCGGCTGTGGACGAAGGGCCACCCCCGCAACTTCAAGCGCAGCCACCTGCCCGTCACCATCCGGGTCGGCGAGCCGGTGGAGGCACCGCGCGACCAGTACGCCGGCGCGATCACCCGCCGCCTGCGCGAACGCGTCCAGGAGCTTCTGGACGCCGCCCAGCGCGCCTACCCCGGCCGCCCCAAGGGCCCGGAGGACACCTGGTGGCTCCCCACCCACCTGGGCGGCACGGCACCGACGGCCGAGGAACTGCGCGCCGTCCAGGCCCACTGAGGCGCACGACACGGGCCGGGGACACGGGTCCCGGCCACGGCCAGGGGTGGCTCGGCCGACAGAGCGCCCGACAGGGGTCCACGGCACGGCTCGCATGCGACGCCTCGAACTGCGCTCGGTGCGGCACATGACGCCCGCGTCGTCGCGCCACACCGCCTCCCCCGGCTCGGCGTTGTTCCACCGCCTCCACGTCGGCCGCGACCGTCACGAAGTACCTCTCGCCGCTGACCCGTACCAGCCGCATCCCGCCCCGACGCGACCGGTCTCCTCGCCGCCGACGCGGATCGGCTGCACCGGTCCGCCGGCGGGTTGATCCGGGGGCGGTCCGGCCCCGGACAGGGCCCGTCGGCCAGTGCCTCGGCGCAGTCGCGGGGACGGGAGCGCTCGGCGCCGAAGGCGGTGCCCACCTCGCGCCGGGCGGCCACGTGCGGATCCTCCGCGCGGTGCGCGTCCCCGGCGTACGAGTGGCTGGGCTGGGCGACGGGCGGCGGCGTCCGGCATTCCGGACTCGCCGGGCAGCGGGAGTCGTCGGGCGAGGGCGAAGACCATCCTCCCGGCTCAGAGGGCGCTGGGGAGCGCGCTGGGGAGCGTCTTCCACAGGTGCGGCCGGTCGGGTGCGCTCCGCAGGGCGGCGAGAACGACCGGATGCGGTTCGGCGTACAGGACCGGGTAGTCCATCTCCTGCGACGAGGGGTCCGGGATCCAGGCCAGCCGCTCGCCGTCCAGGGAGAACCGGGCGTCGACGCCCGGCTTGTTGCCGCGAGGGTCCTGCCGGTGCCAGGCCCCGTGGAAGCGGACGGCGACCAGGCCATGGACCGCGAGACCGCCCTCGCCGTCCGCCAGCCGCTGGTAGCACAGCGCGGTCGGGATGTCCTCGGCCCGCAGCAGGGCGGCCAGGGCGTGCGACTTGGCGTAGCAGATGCCCGTACCGAGGGTCAGCACGTCGGAGGCGCGCCAGGTGACGCGGAGGTCGCCGGAGTCCTGGGAGTGCGGGATGGCGTCCCGGACGAATTCGTAGGCGACCCGCGCATAATCATACGAGTCAGCGACCTCGGCCGCCAAGCGGGCGGCGGTCTGCCGGACCACCGGGTGATCGTGGTCGATGGCCTCGTCAGCGGCCAGGTAGGCGGACAGGTCGGCGGTGTCCTGGATGAGCTGCATGCCCGCAGAGCATAGGTATGCGATCACCCGATCGTCAATGACTTTTCAGGTGACCGCATACCTATGCAGAGAGAGTTGTTCGCGGGGTCGGCGCTAACGCGCCATCTCCTCCTTCAGCGCCGCCACGAACGTGTCGACGTCGTCCTCCGTGGTGTCGAAGGAGCACATCCAGCGCACCACCCCGGCACCCTCGTCCCAGAAGTAGAACCGGAACCGCTTCTGCAACCGCTCGCTCACGTCGTGGGGCAGCTTGGCGAAGACACCGTTGGCCTGCACCGGGTAGAGGATCTCCACGCCGTGCACCGCGCGGACGCCCTCGGCGAGCCGCTGGGCCATCTCGTTGGCGTGCCGGGCGTTGCGCAGCCACAGGTCCTTGGCGAGGAGGGCCTCCAACTGCACAGAGACGAAGCGCATCTTGGAGGCCAGCTGCATCGACATCTTCCGCAGGTGCTTCATCCGCCGCACCGCGTCCTGGTTCAGGACGACGACCGCCTCGCCGAACAGCGCGCCGTTCTTCGTCCCGCCCAGGGAGAGGATGTCGACGCCGACCGCGTTGGTGAACGTCCGCATGGGCACGTTCAGGGAGGCGGCGGCGTTGGCTATCCGGGAGCCGTCCAGGTGCACCTTCATGCCGCGCGCGTGGGCGTGCTCGCAGATCGCGCGGATCTCCTCGGGCGTGTAGAGGGTACCCAGCTCGGTGCTCTGGGTGATCGAGACGACCTGGGGCATCGCCCGGTGCTCGTCCTCCCAGCCCCAGGCCTGCCGGTCGATCAGCTCGGGCGTGAGCTTGCCGTCCGGCGTCGGCACGGTGAGCAGCTTGAGCCCGCCCATGCGCTCGGGCGCACCGCCCTCGTCGACGTTGATGTGCGCGCTCTCGGCGCAGATCACCGCGCCCCAGCGGTCGGTGACCGCCTGGAGCGCGACGACGTTGGCGCCGGTGCCGTTGAAGACCGGGAAGGCCTCCGCGGTGGCCCCGAAGTGGCTCCGGATGATCCGCTGGAGGTTCTCGGTGTAGTCGTCCTCGCCGTACGCCACCTGATGGCCGCCGTTGGCCAGGGCCAGGGCGGCCAGCACCTCCGGGTGGGCTCCGGCGTAGTTGTCACTGGCGAAACCGCGGACCTGCGGGTCGTGGTGCCGACGCGCGTCGGTCTTCGGAGGGTTCACGGCTTCTCGGTCAGCCACAGACGGTTTCCGTTCACTTCCGCGGCGGGCTTGCTCCAGACGCCCTCGATGGCCTCGGCCAGGTCCTTGACGTCCGTGAAGCCCGCGAACTTCGCGTTGGGGCGTTCGGCGCGCATCGCGTCGTGCACCAGCGCCTTCACCACCAGGATCGTAGCCGCGGAGGTCGGTCCCTCGGGGCCTCCCGCCTTGCGGAAGTAGTCGGCCATCGCGAGTGTCCACGCCTCGGCGGCGGCCTTGGCCGCGGAGTAGGCGGCGTTGCCGGCGGTGGGCTTCGTGGCGCCGGCCGCGCTGATCAGGACGTACCGGCCGCGGTCGCTGCGCTGCAGCGCCTCGTGGAAGGCGAGGGAGGTGTGCTGGACGGTCTTGACGAGCAGCAGCTCCAGCAGGTCCCAGTCGTCGAGGCTGGTCTTGGTGAAGGTCTCGCTGCCGCGCCAGCCGCCGACCAGGTGCACCAGGCCGTCGACCCGCCCGAAGTCCTTCTCGATGTGCGCGGCCCAGTCCCGGGTGGACTGCAGGTTCAGCAGGTCCACCGTGTCGCCGGTGACGGTGGAGCCACCGGCGGCGTAGCGGGCCGCGTCCACGGCCTCCGAGAGCCGTTGCGGGTCGTTGTCCGCGCCTACGACGGTCGCGCCGGCCTCGGCCAGGCGCAGCAGGGTCGCACGGCCGGCGGGCCCGCCCGCGCCCGCCACCGCGATCACCGCACCGCTGAGAGACCCGTTCCCCACCATGTTCTTCCCCTTTTGAGCAGTGTTCCGGAGGCGGTCGCTCACGCGGCGACCCGCTCGGCGGTGTCCGCAGTGATGCCCTTCGTCGAGGCGATCACGTTCTTCAGCTTCTTGGACAGCGCCTCATAGAACATGCTCAGCGGAAACTCGTCCGGAAGCACGTCGTCCACGAGCTTGCGCGGGGGCTGGGTCAGGTCCAGGGCGTCCGGGCCCTTGGCCCACTTGGAGCCCGGGTGCGGGGCCAGGTAGGTGGAGACCAGCTGGTAGCCGGCGAACCAGTGCACCAGCTTCGGGCGGTCGATGCCGTCCCGGTAGAGCCGCTCGATCTCGGCGCACAGCTGGTTGGTGACCTGCGGGGCGCGCTCCCAGTCGATGGAGAGCTTGTTGTCCGTCCAGCGGACGACGTCGTGCTTGTGCAGGTAGGCGAAGAGCAGCTGGCCGCCGAGGCCGTCGTAGTTGCGGTTGCGGTCACCGGTGACCGGGAAGCGGAACATGCGGTCGAAGAGGACCGCGTACTGCACGTCACGGGCCTGCGGGACGCCGTCCGCCTGGAGCTTCACGGCCTCCTTGAAGGCGGTGAGGTCGCAGCGCAGCTCCTCCAGGCCGTACATCCAGAACGGCTGGCGCTGCTTGATCATGAACGGGTCGAACGGCAGGTCGCCGTGGCTGTGGGTGCGGTCGTGGACCATGTCCCAGAGCACGAAGGCCTCTTCGCAGCGCTTCTGGTCGTGGACCATGGCGGCGATGTCCTCGGGCAGCTCAAGGCCCAGGATGTCGACGGCGGCCTCGGTGACACGGCGGAAGCGGGCGGCCTCGCGGTCGCAGAAGATGCCACCCCAGGAGAAACGTTCCGGCGCCTCGCGGACGGCGATCGTCTCCGGGAACAGAACGGCGGAGTTGGTGTCGTAGCCCGAGGTGAAGTCCTCGAAGGTGATGCCGCAGAAGAGCGGGTTGTCGTACCGGGTCCGCTCCAGCTCGGCCAGCCAGTCCGGCCAGACCATGCGCAGCACGACCGCCTCCAGGTTGCGGTCCGGGTTGCCGTTCTGCGTGTACATCGGGAAGACGACCAGGTGCTGCAGGCCGTCGGCGCGGTTCGCGGCCGGGTTGAAGGCCAGCAGGGAGTCCAGGAAGTCCGGCACCTGGAAGCCGCCTTCGGCCCAGCGGCGGAGGTCCTTCACCAGCGCCTGGTGGTAGGCGGCGTCGTGCGGGAGGAGCGGGGAGAGCTCCTCGACCGCGCCGGTGACACGCTCGACGGCCGCCACGGCGTCGATCCGCTCCGGGGCGCCCTCGGCGTCGAAGTCGATCGATCCGTCCTTCGACTGCCATGGCCGGATGCGCTCCACGGCATCCTTGAGCACGGGCCAGGCCGGGTGCTCCACCACCCTGGTCAGCGGAGAAACCCGATCCTCCGCACCCGACTGCACAAGAATTTCCGTCATGTCCCATCCTCCACAGGAGAACCTCGCGTAGAGACACCGTATGCATACCCGGTTTCTCTCAGCAAGAGCGGGATCGGGAAATTATTCTGTCCATCCCCTTGGTCACCGCTGTTTTTCCTGCTGTAAACCGTGACGACGCTCACTTCCGCGACAACGTGCGAGCCGGAGGCGGCCATGATCCGATGGATACCGGCCGGCCGGCAGCCGTCCCGGGTGCCGGATGCCCGGTGCAGCCACGGGTTCAACGCGCGGCCCGGCCACTAGGCTGCGAGCCTGCCGCGTGGACGACGACGTCCGTACGGGGGCCGTCGGTCCGCGCGTCGCCGACCCGCCGTCGACGGAAGCGAGTTGAACCTTGAACTTCCTTATCCTCGGTCACCGCGGTGTCATGGGCGTCGAGCCCGAGAACACCCTTCGTTCCTTCGTCGCCGCGCAGCAGGCCGGCCTGGACCTGATCGAACTCGATCTGCATCTCAGCAAGGACGGCGCCCTGGTCGTCATGCACGACGCGGAGGTGGACCGCACGACCGACGGCTCCGGAGCGATCGCCGAGAAGACCCTGGCGGAACTGCGCGCCCTGGACGCGGGCCGCGGGGAGCCGGTGCCGGTGTTCGAGGAGGTCCTGGAGGCGGTGGACATCCCGCTGCAGGTGAAGATCGAGGACGTGGCGTCGGCGCGGGCCCTGGCCCAGGTGATGCACGCGCGGGACCTGACCGCGCGGGTCGAGGTGTCCTCCTTCGACGACGAGGCGGTCGCCGAGATCGCGCGGCTGGTGCCGGGCGTGCGCACCGCGCTGGCCGCGAGCCGGTACGGCACCGACGTCGTGGACCGCGCCGTCGCCGTGGGGGCCGCCACGGTGTGTCTCGACATCCGCCGGCTCACCCTGGAGACCGTCGAGCACGCGCGTGCGTGCGGGCTGCGGATCATCGGCTGGGTCGTCAACACGCAGGACCATCTGCGGCTCGTCCGCGCCCTGGGGCTGGACGGGGCGACGACCGACTATCCCGAGATCAAGCGCACCGGCCGCTTCACCGCGTGATCCGGCGCCCCGGCCCCGCGCCCGGACGCCTGCCGGAACGTCACACCAGCGGCTTGACCAGCACCTCGAACCGCAGGTCGGCGCGCTGCGGAATCCCGAAGCGCTCGTCGCCGTACGGGAACGGCATCGTCTCGCCCGTACGGCGGTAGCCGCGGCGCTCGTACCAGCCGATCAGGTCCTCCCGCTGGGAGATCACCGTCATCCGCATCTCGGTGGCCCCCCAGGTCTCCCGGGCCACACGTTCCGCCTCCGTCATCAAGATCTTGCCGAGGCCCCCGCCCTGAAGGGTGGGACTGACCGCGAACATGCCGAAGTAGGCGTGATCGTCGCGGTGTTCCACCTGGCAACAGGCGACGATGCGGCCGTCGCGCTCGACGGTCAGCAGCCGGCTCTCGGGGGCCTTGATCACCTCCAGCACGCCCTGCGGGTCGGTCCGCTGCCCCTGGAGGAGGTCCGCCTCGGTGGTCCACCCGGCCCGGCTGCTGTCCCCCCGGTACGCCGACTCGATCAGTGCCACGAGGGCGTCGACGTCGGCGTCGGTGGCGTCGCGGAACGTGAGTCCGGTGGCGAGGGCGTCCATGAGTGCGGTCTCCGATCTGGCGTGGCTGAGCCAGGGACGAGGGTAACCCTGCCGCTAGGCTCCCCCCGCATGGTGCACGTACTCAGCAGCCGGATCCTGCTCCGGCCCACCGATCCCGAACGCTCCCGCGCCTTCTACGGCGAACAGCTCGGGCTGCCCGTCTACCGGGAGTTCGGTACCGGCCCCGAGCGCGGCACGGTCTACTTCCTCGGCGGCGGCTTCCTGGAGGTGTCCGGCCGGTCCGAGGCCCCGTCCCCGCCCTCGGCGCGACTGTGGTTGCAGGTCGCGGACGTGACGGCCGCGGAGAAGGAACTGCGGGCACGGGGCGTCGAGATCGTCCGCCCTCCGGTTCGGGAGCCCTGGGGCCTGGTCGAGATGTGGATCAGCGACCCGGACGGCACCCCGATCGTCCTGGTGGAGGTCCCGTCGGACCATCCACTGCGGTACCGGCCGGGGGTCTAGGGTCTTTCGTTCGGATCAGCCCGGCATGATCCGAACGAGAGGCCCTGGGGGTGAACGACGGGTGCGGAGCGGGCCCTTCAGCGCGGGTGGTGTTCCCGCCCGCGGTCCGTGCGGGTCAGTTCGTGGAAGCCCGCGTCGCGGAGGCGTTCGACGCGGGCCGTGTCGTCGGCGCGCTCGTAGGCCGGCACCCGGTCCGCCCCGCACGACCGCAGCCAGTCGGCGGCGTGGCCGAGCAGCCGGCGCTCCCGGCCCCGCCCCCGGTGGGCGGGCTCGACGTGCAGGTTGGCGATGTCGGCCAGGCCCCCACCGCGCGCGTGGCGTTCGGGGCGGGCCAGGGAGGTGTCGGTCTCGACGAAGCCGATGACGCCCGCGTCGGTGCGGGCGGTGAAGCGGGTGCCGCACTCCCCCACCGTGCGTTCGACCGCCACCCCGGGGTACGGCTCGGCGCCCGGCAGGTCGGCCGTGCGCGCGAGGAGGATCACCTCGGTGACCCCGGTGTGCCGGAATCCGGCGCGTTCGTAGAGGGCCCGGACGTGCGGCCAGGGCCGGGGCAGGCCGTACACGACGGGGGCGGGCAGGTCTCCCGAGGCGCGCCGGACGCGGACCCGCCGGCGGGTCAGGCAGGCCAGGCAGGCACTCATCAGCAGGGCGGGGGCCTGCTCCGTGCCCTGCCGGAAGGGGGCGGGGGGACGCCAGAGGAACCAGGCGATCTCGCCGGCGTCCCGGTGGTGCGGGCCGACCTCCTCGTCGGCGCGGTACCGCCTGAGGTGGGCCGCCGCGACGACGTGTCCGCGCTCCTCGGCGACGAGCGCGACCCGCTCGCCCACCCACGGATCGGTCACGAACTCCTCGGGTTCCCGCTCCAGCGAGCTGAGCACCGTGTTCACGGAGACGGAGACGCCGGGCACGACGGCGGCCACGTGGGCGTTCACCAGGTCGGTCAGCTGATCGCGGTCGTCGCGCCGGAAGGGGCGTACCTCGGGCATGGGTGGCGTTCTCCGGCTCGACCGACCGGGGGTCGGTGCTCTCCGGGGGTTTGCGGTGTGCCGTCGCCGTCGTGGTCGCCACCGGTGACCTGACCCGACCTCGCGACGACGGGGCGGGGCCTAGGCGCGCAGGCCGCTCATCCGGCCCTCCAGGCGGCTGAGCAGCTCGGCGAGGAGGCCCGCCAGTTCGCCCTGGCCCGCCGGGTCGAGGACGGACAGTACGGCCGTCTCGTAGGAGAGCTGTTCGGGCAGGATGCCGTCGACCAGGTCGCGGCCGGCGTCGGTGAGGCGGACGTGGGCCACGCGGCGGTCGCGGGTGTCGCCGCGCCGTTCGACCAGACCGCGCTCGGTGAGCTGCTTGATCCGCTTGGTGACGGCGGCGCCGGAGGAGAAGGTCTCCCGGGCCAGCTCGCCCGGGGTCAGCTCGTGGCCGGTGCGGCGGAGCGCGCCGAGCAGGTCGAACTCGGCGCGGCTGAGGCCGGCGCGGCGCAGCGGGGCGTCCTCGGCCTGCTGGAGCAGGGCGGCGCAGCGGTTGATCCGGCCGATGATCTCCATGGGGCCGGTGTCCAGCTCGGGGTGGACGGCCCGCCACTGGCGGACGACGGCGGAGACGGTGTCGTCGCGCGCGGGGTCGGTACCGGCTCCGGGCCGGGCACCGGTCGCGTCGCTCCGGGGCGTCGGTCCACCGTTCGTCGCCGTCATGGCCGTATGTCCTCCGTCGTCCTGCCCGGGTCCTGGTCCCGGCCCCGGTCGTGGTCCTGGTCACGGCCCGGTGCCTGCCGGCTGTCCGGGTCCTGCGGCACGAGGCCCTGGCGCCGTACCGTCGCCGCGAGCGTACGGTGTCCGGCCTGCTCCGTGAGCACGACCCTTTCCTCGGGCAGGGCGCGCTGCCACCACTCGCCGGCGGCGGCGTCGGCCGTGGTGCGCAGATCGACCAGGGCGGCGGCGAGGGCACGGCGGGCCGAGTCCAGGGCGCGGGGTTCCGGCCGCGGCTCGGCGAGCAGGCGGGCGGCGTGCTCCCGGGCCCGCTCCGCCGCGGTCAGGGCGCGCTCCAGGCGGTCGCCCGCGCGCCGGTTGGTGACGGCGACGGCGGCGACGAAGCCGACCAGGGCGCCGACGAGGGTGTCCGCGATCCGGTCGGTGATCAGCTCGGCCGGGTCCTGGGTGCGCGCGAACTCGGTGATGAGCAGGGCCATCGGGGTGACGCAGACGCTGCCCAGCCAGTAGTTGCGCCCGATCAGCGCCTCGGCGCCGAAGTTGAGGGCGAGGCAGCACAGCACCAGGACGGCGGGGTGCAGGTGGGTGAGCGGGGCGAGCGCGGCGAAGAGGAGGACGCCGAGGAGGTTGCCGACGACCCGCTGGACGCCCCGGCTCCAGGTGAGGGTGACGTTGGCCTGGTAGAGGGAGGCCGCGGTGACCAGCGCCCACCCGCAGCACCCTCACGTCCGCCTCGGCCGCCCGGTGCGCGGCGAGGAAGGCGGGGTCCCGCCGGGCCTCCTCCGGCAGGGGGGCGCCGGTGATC
>NZ_JBEXKG010000159.1:0-16905 GCF_040609555.1 Streptomyces sp. NPDC004658 | reverse complement strand
CTGGCGGCGTGCACCGGTCCGGTGGCCGCGTGGTCGGAGCCGCCCCTCCCCCGGCCCGGTCCGCCGGCGTCCCGCTCCGGCCCCGCGGCCCCATGGACCCATCCGGCCGCGCCCTCGTCCGGCTCATGGGCGCCGTGCCCCGACCCGTCGGCACCCGTGTGCGGACCGGGGTCCAGGTGGGTCGCGGCCGCGGTGGCCGCGGGCAGGGTGGCCGTCGCCGATCGTGTCGCCGCGACGAGCGCCGACGACACCCCGACCAGCGCCAGCCCGGCCAGCAGCCCCTCCGCGGGCAGCAGGCCGCTCCACAGACCGCCGCAGCGCGGGCACGCGCGGGCGTGCCGGGCTATTCGCTTGCGCCACAGGGCGGAGGGCAGGCCGTCCCAGGAGGCCAGTACGGCGCGCAGCTCCTCGCAGGCGGGCCGCGTGTCCAGCGCCCGCACCACCACCCGGGCCGCCTCCAGCCGCGCCTTCATCCGCTGCACCCGTACCGCCGTGTGCTGCGGCGACACCCCGAGGGCCGCGGCGACCTCCGCCCGGCTCAGCTCGCCGGCGCACTCCAGCCACCACAGGGAGAGCACCTCCCGGTCGTCCGGCTCCAGCCAACGGGTGGCGCGCGCGGTCTCCTGGCGCTGGCCGGACAGCTGGAGCCGGACGATGGTGAGGTCCACGAAGTCGGCGCCGGGGTCGGCGACGTCGCCGGTCTCCTCCACGGCGTCCGGGGCGAGGCGGCGGTCCTGCCAGTGCGCCCGGACCCGGTTCATCGCGATGGCCACGAGCCAGGAGCGGAAGCTCTCCGGGGTGCGCAGGTCGCCGAGCGAGCCGAGGGCCCGCAGCATGGTGTCCTGGACGACGTCGTCGACGTCGACGGAACCGTTCAGGGCCCGCCCCACGATGTTGTACACCAGCGGGAGGTAGGCGCTGACCAGGGCGTCCTGGGCCGCCGGGTCTCCCGCTCGGGCGGCGTTCACCAGTGCCGCCGCGTCCACCGTGTGCTGTGTCCTCATCAGAGCTTCCCTGTCCTCGACGCCGAACGGTGCTGTCCGTTACCTGGGAGACCGCGCGGTGCGGTGCCGATAACAGTTCTTCGGAAAATCGTTCGACGGGAGACTCACAGGAGCGGCGCGACGACCGCAAGGGAAGAGATCACACCGGGGTGGTGCCCGGCCGGTTCAGGCCTCCTGACCGCTGGTCAGTTCGTTCGCCCGGTCCACCTCGGCCATGTGTTCCTCGGCCCAGTCCCGGACGGCGGCCAGGACGGTGTCGAGGGACAGGCCGAGTTCGGTGAGCCGGTAGTGCACGCCGGGCGGCACGGTGGGTTCCACCCGGCGCGCGACGAGGCCGTCCCGCACCAGGTTCCGCAGGGTCACCGACAGCATCTTGTGGGAGACGCCGGGCATCCGGCGCAGCAGCTCGGCGAAGCGCACCTCCCCGGGTGCCGCCTCCGCCAGCACCTTCACCGCCATCGAGGTCCACTTCGTACCGATCCGGTCGAGCAGCCGACGGGTCGGGCAGGCGGGGTCGAACAGGTCGCCGCGCGGGGCCGCCGCGTCCTTGGCCTGGGAAGTCACCTGAAGCTCACCATCTGACGGGAAAGTGCGGTCTGGTGGGGGCCAGGCTAGTTACCTACCGTTCCCTTGTCACCATAGGTTACCCAAGGGATCGCCCATGACTGTCTCGTCCGTCCCCGGCGTGCGGCTGCGCCGGGTCACCGTCAACGGCGCCGGACTCAACGTCGCCACGGCCGGTCAGGGGCCCGCCGTCCTGCTGCTGCACGGCTTCCCGCACACCTGGCGGCTGTGGACGGAGGTCATTGGCCCGCTGGCCCGCCGGTACCGGGTGATCGCGCCGGATCTGCGGGGGTTCGGCGACAGCGACCGGACCACGGGCGGTCACGACGCCGGGACGCTCGCCGCCGACGCCGCGGGCCTGCTGGAGGCGCTCGACGCCACTCCGGCCGCCGTGGTCGGCATCGACCTGGGTGTCCCTCCCGCCTTCCTGCTGGCCATGCGGCGGCCCGGGCTGGTACGGCGACTGGTGCTGATGGAGTCGACGCTGGGCGACCTCCCGGGCGCGGAGGAGTTCCTCGCCGGCGGCCCGCCGTGGTGGTTCGGCTTCCATGCGGAGCCCGGCCTGGCGGAGACCGTGCTCACGGGGCGTGAAGAGGCCTACGTCGGCTGGTTCCTGGACCGCGGCACGCTCGGCCGGGGCGTGCGCGCCGACGTCCGTGCGGCGTTCATCCGCGCGTACACCGGGACCGGGGCGCTGCGCGCCGCGTTCGGCGCGTACCGGGCGCTGCCCGCCGGCGCCCGGCAGATCCGGGAGGCCGTGGCCGGCGCCCGCCTCACCGTGCCCGCGCTGACGATCGGCGCCCACCCGGTGGGCCGGGCACTGGAACGCCAACTGCGGCCGCACGCAGACCGGTTGACGGG
Organism: Streptomyces sp. NPDC004658; assembly: GCF_040609555.1. Classification (NCBI taxonomy): domain Bacteria; kingdom Bacillati; phylum Actinomycetota; class Actinomycetes; order Kitasatosporales; family Streptomycetaceae; genus Streptomyces; species Streptomyces sp. NPDC004658. Next base: position 14,476 of record NZ_JBEXKG010000159.1, on the reverse strand, counting down.
GCATGTGATCCCGGACTGCGGTCACATCATCCCGCTGGACCGCCCGGAAGCGCTGCTGGGGCTGTTGGAGCCGTTCCTGGGCGCGGACGAGGACCGGTACGGTCGGCGCGGGGACGAGAACGTCCTCAGGAGGGGCGGACCGCCGACACCACCGTCACCGTGACCTTGTTGTCGCACTCGGCGATCTGCCCGTCCTCCAGGGCGACGTGATGCTTCCCCGCGCCGGGCAGACCGACCACCAGGGTCGGGAACACGGAGGGCGTGGCGCCCGAGACGCAGTACCCGTCCGCCTCACCCTGCACCTGGACGAAGGTCAGCTTCACCCAGGCCTTGCCGCCCGGCGCCACCCGCACCGGAGCCGCGACGCCCTTGCGGGTCACTTTCAGCGGGAGGAAGCGCTCGGGGGAGCCGTTGCCGGCCACGGCCACCGTCGGATGGCCGCGCAGCGCGCACGCCCGCGCGGAGACGTTGGTGAACTGGACGATCGCCGCTCCGGTCCCCGTGCCCGGCGGCCGGTGGGCGGCCTGGTACGCCGTCGCCTCCAGCGCGTCCGGAGCGCAGGCCGGCGGCCTGGAAACGGGGACCGGTGCGGTCGGGGCCGCCTCCGGGGTGACGCTCGCCGTCTGGGCGGCCGGCGTCAGGGGCGCGGCGATGGCGGTCAGAGCCGCCGCGGTGACGCGGGTGCTGGGTCGGTTGCGCGGGATTCCCCCGGTTGTCCGCGGCACGGGGGGGAGAGACGTCCGCCGCGGCCCTGGTGTTCAGCGGCGGGGAGCGGACGCCGGGACACCGGGTTCCCCGCTGTCTCATCTGTGAGACCTGTGTCGGTGTGCGCAGAGAGCCGACGAGGTACTCGCACGGCGCAGGAGGTCCACGGGGACGCCGGGGGCCGCTACCGGCTCCGGCGGCGTGGCGTGCGCCGGGCCGGTGCGGGCCGCGGCGAGGATGGCGCTCGGTACGAACCGGCTGGGAGGCGGTGTACGGGTATGACGGTGAACCGTGTCGGCCTGGTCGTGCACGGCGGGCGCGCCGAGGCGGCGACCGCCGCGCGCGCCGTGCGCGCGTGGTGCGCCGAGCACGCGGTGGGATGCGCGGACATCGACGTCTGGCAGGAAGGTGCGCGGCACAACGCCCGCGAGGAGGTCGACAGCGCGGGCGACCCGGATCTGATCGTCACCCTGGGCGGCGACGGCACGTTCCTGCGCGGTGCGCGGCTGGCGGCCGAGAACGACGCCCTGGTGCTCGGTGTCGACCTCGGCCGGGTCGGCTTCCTCACGGAGGTCCCCGCCACCGCGGTGCGGGACGCGCTGGACGCCGTACGGGAGGAGCGGATCGACGTCGAGAGCCGGATGCTCCTCACCCTACGGGCGTCGTGCCGGCTGGAGGTACCCGCGCAGATGGAGGCGCTGCTGCGGTACGGCCGGGGGCCGCTGCTGCCCCCGCCGCGGGTGCGCGGGGAGTGCGAGGTGGGCAACGACTGGGGTGTCGCCCTGAACGTCACCGCGCTGAACGACGTGGTCCTGGAGAAGCTGGCCCGGGACCGGCAGGTGTCGGTCGGGGTCTATCTGGCGGGCCGGCTGCTCGCGTCCTACTCGGCCGACGCCCTGCTGGTGGCCACGCCCACCGGGTCCACGGCGTACAGCTTCGCCGCGGGCGGTCCGGTGGTGTCGCCGCGCGCGGACGCCCTGGTGTTCACGCCGGTCGCGCCGCACATGGTGTTCAACCGTTCGGTGGTGGCCGCACCGGACGAGCCCATCGCGCTGCGGGTGCTGGAGCGGTCGGGCCAGGCCGCGGTCAGCATCGACGGCCAGCTGCGCGGGGTGCTGAGCCCCGGCGACTGGATCGGCGTGTACGCCGCCCCGCGCCGGCTGAAGGCGGTCAGGCTCGGTCCGATGGACTTCTACGGCCGGCTGCGTCAGCGCATGAACCTCACCGACGCGCCGGCCGCGCTCGCCGACGGTGAGGCCGCTCCGCTGTGGCCGGTGACGACGCCACGGCCGGGCGATCTGGCCCATCTGGCCCTGCCCCCGGGCCCCGGCGACGCACCCCGTTTGTCCTGAGGACATGACCCGGACGGATGGCCGTTCGCACCACCGGGTGCTGCGGCGCGGTCCATGTGCCCCCTGGCCTTATATTCCGTAGCGTAGGCGTGGGCGAGGCCCACCGTATTGAGGAGATATTCGATGTCGACAGTCGAGCTGAACACCAACTTCGGCCGGATCGTGCTGGAACTGAACGACGCCGAGGCGCCCAAGACCGTCGAGAACTTCCTGTCCTATGTGCGCGGCGGCCACTACGACGGCACGATTTTCCACCGGGTGATCAACGGCTTTATGATCCAGGGCGGCGGTTTCACCCCGGACATGGACCAGAAGTCCACTCAGGCGCCGATTCAGAATGAGGCCGACAACGGTCTGAAGAACGACAACTACACCGTGGCGATGGCGCGCACGAACGACCCGCACTCCGCCACGGCCCAGTTCTTCATCAACGTTTCGGACAACGCCTTTCTCAATCACTCGGCGAAGACCCCGACCGGCTGGGGCTACGCCGTGTTCGGGAAGGTCACCGAGGGCCGGGATGTCGTCGACGCCATCAAGGCGGTCAAGACGGGCAGCCGTCGTGGCCACCAGGACGTCCCCACCGAGTCGGTGGTCATCGAGTCCGCCAAGGTTCTCGGCTGACGCAGGCACCCCCGCGGGGCGGCACCGGCGGACCGGTGCCGCCCCGCGGCGCTCGGGGGGCGTCCGCGGGCTCAGGCCACCGCCCCGGTGCCGGGACCGAGCCGCCGTAGCGTCGCCTCGATCCGGGCCACCACGGCCTGCTGCTGCGCCACCAGGTAGAAGTGGCCTCCTGGGAACACGTGCAGCTCGGACGGGCCGTCGGTCTCCTGGTCCCAGGTCCGGGCTTCCTCGGGGGTCACCCGGGGGTCGGCGTCGCCGGTCAGCACGACGAAGGGGCAGCGCAACCGCGGTCCCGGGGCGGGCCGGTAGGTCGCCACCGCGCGGTAGTCGGCCCGCAGCGCGGGCAGGATCATCTCCAGCAGCTCCTTGTCCTGGAGCAGGGCGGCGTCGGTGCCCTCCAGCCGGCCGACCTCCTCGATCAGCCGCGCGTCACCGCCCTCATGGACGGTTTCGATCCGTTCGACGGACGGGCCCCGGCGGCCGGAGAGGAACAGCACCACTGGCGGGCGCCCGGCGGACTCCAGGAGCCGGGCCAGCTCGAAGCCGACGAGGGCGCCCATGCTGTGCCCGAACAGCGCGAGCGGCGTGTCGTCGCCCTCGTCCAGCGCGCGGAACACCCCCTGGGCGAGTTCCTGGACGGACTGGGCCGGGGTTTCCGTGAGGCGGTCCTGACGTCCCGGGTACTGCGCCGCGAGCACGTCGACTCCGGGCGACAGGGCCTCGGAGACGGGGTGGTAGAAGCTCGCGGAGCCGCCGGCGTGCGGCAGGCAGAGCAGCCTGGGCGCGCCCGGTGCCGCCTGGTGGAAGCTGCGCAGCCACAGCCGGTGGGCCGTGCCGGACCGGTCGGTCATGTGTCCCCCTCGGTGGAACGGAAGGCAGGTGCCGTCCTCGGCCCCTACATCCGATCACGAGTGCTCGCGGTTGACCCGCGACATCCCCCTCCTTAGACTCAAATTCCAGAAGTGGACAGCGAGTCCACCAAGGAGGGTGGCGTGACCGACGGTGCCGTGAGCGAGGACAGTACGCGCGACGACAGCGCGGACGAGCACCTCATCCGGGAGGCCGAGAAGATCGCTGTCGCGCTGGGCCGCATGTTCCCCGGCCTGTGCGAGGTGGTCCTGCACGACCTGCGGGACCCGGACCACGCGATCCGCGCGATCGAGAACAACCTGTCGGGCCGTCAGGTGGGCGACTCCGCCACCGAGTTGGGCCTGGCCCGCATCGCCGATCCGCAGTACCCCAGCGTCATCCAGAACTATCCCAACCAGTTCCCGGACGGCCGCCCGGCGAAGAGCACCTCCATCGGCATCAAGAACGCCGCCGGCGAGTACGTCGCGGCACTGTGCCTGAACCTCGACGTGTCCGTCCTGTCCCCGGTCACCCTGGCCCTGTCCAACCTCGTGGCCACGGACACCGAGCACCGCGACCGGCCCCTGGAGACCCTGCGGGACCGCACCGCGCGCGAACTGCGCCAGGCGGTGGAGGCCCGGGCCGCCGAGCGCGCCGCCACGCCCCGGTCGCTGAGCCGGCAGGACAAGAGGGCACTCGTACGGCAGCTGCAACGCGACGGCTACTTCGACTCGCGCGACGCCGCGCAGACCATCGCGGACCTGCTCGGCGTGTCCCGGGCCACGGTCTACAACTACGCGAAGTGAGAGGTCACCTGCCCATGACGACCGGGCCCGTCCCCGCTCCGTCCTCCCCCGCCGCCAGGACCCTGGCCGACCCGGACACCCCCTTCGCCGTGGTGGACGCGCACCGGGTCCGGCGCAACGCCGCCCGTCTGCGGGCACGGGCGGACCGCCTCGGGGTCGCCCTGCGCCCCCATGTGAAGACGGCCAAGAGCCTCGACGCCGCCGCCCTGCTGCACGGCGGCACCCCCGGCCCGGTCACCGTGTCCACCCTCGCCGAGGCCGAGGCGTTCGCCGGCGCCGGCTACCGCGACATCACCTACGCCGTCGGCATCGAACCGCACAAACTCCCCCGCGTCATCGCCCTGCTGCGCCGCGGTGTCACCGTGCGCGTCCTGCTGGACAGCACCGAGCAGGCGACGTTCGTCGCCGCGGCCGCGCGGGAGGCCGGCGTCAGCCTTCCCGCCCAGATCGAGATCGACTGCGACGGCCACCGCGGCGGCCTCAAGCCCGACGCCCCCGGGCTCACCGCGATCGCCGCCCTCCTGCACGACGCGGGCTGCCTGGACGGCGTCCTGACCCACGCGGGCGAGTCGTACTTCTGTCACACCGCCGAGGAACGGCGCACGGCGGCGCGGAGCGAGCGCGATGCCGCGGTCGCCGCGGCCGAGCGGCTCCGCGCGGCCGGCCTGCCCGTGCCGACGGTCAGCGTGGGCTCCACCCCCACCGCTCACGCCGCCGAGGACCTGACCGGCGTCACCGAACTCCGCGCGGGCAACTACGTCTTCTTCGACCTGGTGATGGCCGGCCTCGGCGTCTGCGACCTCGACGACCTGGCCCTGTCGGTCGTGGTCACCGTCATCGGCCACCGTCCCGAGTACGGATGGATCGTCACCGACGGCGGCTGGATGGCCATGTCCCGGGACCGCGGCACCGCCGTCCAGCCGCGGGACCAGGGCTACGGCCTGGTCACCGACCTGTCCGGCGCACTGATCCCGGACGTGGTCATGACCGCCGCCAGCCAGGAACACGGCACCCTCACGGCCCGCGACGGCGCCGCCCTGCCCGACCTGCCCATCGGCACCCGCCTGCGCATCCTGCCCAACCACGCCTGCGCCACCGCCGCCCAGCATCTGGGCTACCACGTCATCGACGGTTCCGGCGGCGCGCAAGCCCCCGCACCGACGCCCGGTGTCGAGGGCTACTGGCCGCGCGTCACCGGCTGGTGACCGGCCCCCAGCCGTCTCCCCCGCGCATCTCCCACCCGCAGCCCCGCGCACATCCCCCCTCCCGTCCGCCCGACCGTCAACGACACTCCGAGGACGCCCATGGCCGCCGCCGCACCGCCCGTCACGTTCGCCGATGTCCGCGAGGCCGCCGTCCGCCTCGACGGCGTCGCCCACCGCACCCCGGTCCTCACCTCCCGCACGCTCGACTCGCTGGTCGGCGCGGAGGTGTTCATCAAGGCGGAGAACTTCCAGCGGGTCGGCGCCTTCAAGTTCCGCGGCGCCTACAACGCCGCCGCCCAGCTGCCCCCGGACCAGCTGGCGAAGGGCATCGCGGCCTACTCCTCCGGCAACCACGCCCAGGCCGTCGCGCTGGCCGCCCGGGAACTGGGCACCACCGCCGTCATCCTGATGCCCGAGGACGCTCCCCGCTCCAAGCGGGAGGCGACCGCCGGATACGGGGCGGAGGTCGTCACCTACGACCGCTACACCCAGGACCGCACCGCGCTCGGCCACGCCCTGGCCGAGGACCGCGGCCTCGCCCTGATCCCGCCCTACGACCACCCCCATGTCATCGCCGGTCAGGGCACCGCCGCGCTGGAACTCCTGGAGGAGACCGGCCCGTTGGACGCCCTCCTCGTGCCCGTGGGCGGTGGCGGCCTCATCGCCGGCAGCGCCACCGCCGCCACGGCACTGCACCCGGGCATCCGGGTCATCGGCGTCGAGCCCGAGGCGGGCGACGACACCAAGCGCAGCCTGGAGGCCGGCACACGGGTCACCGTCCCGGTCCCGCGCACCATCGCCGACGGACAGGCCCTGGCCACGCCCGGCGAGATCACCTTCCCCCTCAACCAGCGCCTGGTCGACGCCGTCGCCCTCGTCAGCGACGCCGAGATCGTCACCGCGATGCGCTTCGCCTTCGAACGCCTGAAGATCGTCCTGGAGCCGAGCGGCGCGACGCCCCTGGCCGCCCTGCTGGCCGGGCGCGTCGACAACCCGCCCCGGCGGATCGGCGTCATCGCGTCCGGCGGCAACATCGACGTGGACCGCTTCGTCGCGCTCACGGGTCGCCCGGAGCGAGGGTGAGGCGCGTGTAGTACTCGGTACCGAGCAGGCGGTTCCGGGTGGCGGCACATCGCACCACCCGGGCCGGCCGGGAGCGGACGCGGGGACGCGGTGGTCGGCACGACCGAGCATCCGCGGTGGCTCCGGACTCCGAGGGCCGCCGGCGAGTCGGCGAGTGCGCCCGCGCGGGGACTGTCCGGCCGGCCCGGCTCCCCGCCCCGCGCTCACATCTCCCCCCAGTCCCAGGTGTCGAAGTACTCGGCGACGCCTGTGCGGCGGGCCCTGGTCACGGCGTTCAGCCGGGCGAAGTCCTGGACCGGCATCAGTGGTCGCCAGGCCTCCAACGGCAGCACACGGAACTCGTCGTGCTCCTCCGGGTCGAGAGTGATGCCCTGGATCTGTGCGTCGCCGAGGCGACCCCCGTCGAAGATCAGGCCCATGGTGCTGTACGGCCATGCGTCGCCGGGCAGTCCGTAGACCGCGGCCAGCAGCCGCGGCGGGCCGGCAACCGTGATGCCGGTTTCCTCATGGCACTCCCGCACAGCCGTCTCCCAGGGACGCTCACCGGGCTCCATCGTGCCGCCGGGCATCTGCCACGGATGCGCGGGGCTGTACAGGGAGTGGAGCTGGACGGGCCGGTCCTGCTCGTCGGTGAAGTGGATGCAGGCGAATCCGGTGGCCTTCATCAACTGCTCGGCGTACTGCTCGGGCGGGAGCCAGACACGGCTCACGGCGTCTCCTTTCCGTCGGCCCGCAGCCGGGCCAGGGTGCGTCGACCGCGTTCGACCAGTTCGGGGTCGTCGTGCGTGGCGCCGAACTGGATCCCGGACACGGCGTCCAGCGCCGACTCCAGCGCCAGGCGTTCCGTTTCGGGCGGGGTCAGCTGCCTGCCGTACCCGCTGAAGAACGCCTCCCGGAGGTCCGGGCGCCCGGCCCACGCGTCGCCGATCCGGACCAGGTCCCGTACGGCGGGGCCGAGCTCACCGCCCAGCGGCTCCCGGTGCCGTTCGTGGCCGGAGTGGGGCGCTTGCAGTTCGGTGGGGGGCGTCTCCCTCACCAGCCCAGCTCCGTGTACGGGCGGCCGGTGCGGATCCCGTCGATCGCGGCCCGGGTGTAGGGGACGATCGGTTCCGGCAGGCTGTCCGGCCGCCACCACCGCCAGGCCAGGCACTTGTCCGGCTCGCGCACCTCCGGGGTGCCCTGCCAGCGGCGTACGCGGAACACCAGCTGCATGCGCGGCGGTGCGCCGGGACCGTCGAGGAGGTGCACGGCGTGTGCGAACTCCGCGTCGGACGGGTCGACGAGGAGCCCGGCCTCCTCGTGGGCCTCGCGGACGAGGCAGCCGACGGCCGGTTCCCGTTCGCAGTGTCCCGCGAGGAAGTGCCAGGTCCGGCCGGCGTAGGCGGAGCCGGGGTGGCGCAGCCCGAGCAGGATCCGGCCCTCCTCGTCCTCCAGGTAGAGGTGCACGCCGATCACCTGGAGCTCGGTCCGGGACGGTTGGTCGTCGTGTGCGGGGCGGGGCGTTTCCCTGCCGGTGCGAGGATTCCAGGTCACCGCGGTCCCCCTCGGCGGTCGTCCGGTCGCGTCGTCGGGTTCAACGACCGGGCCGCGATATCGAACACACGTATTTCGGACGGACCGGGAACCGCCGTACGGAGCGGGTCCCGGAACATGTGGGATGCACGGACCCTTGCCCGGCAAGAGAAGCACGCGGAACACGGTTGGCCGAAACGCCGCTGTCGCGGGGCCGTGGGCCGCTCCCGCCGGGCCCTGTGTCGCGGGCCCGCGCCCGGGTACCCGGCATCCCGCCGGAAGTCGAGAGGACAGCCAAGCGAGCGACAGAGTCGGAGGGCCGCAACCATGCCTGCGCCGGCACGATCCGCATCGGCGGATTCCCGAGAGCGCCGCCGTGCCGCCGCCCGCTCCGCACGGCCGCGGAGCAGGGTGCCGGAGACCGGGGACGAACCCGATCTGCTCGGCCAGTACCTGGCCCAGATCGCCGCGACCCCCTTGCTCACCGCCGAGGACGAGGTGCGGCTGGCCCGGCGCATCGAGGCCGGTGTCCACGCCACCGAGGAACTGGAAAACGCCGAGACCGGCGGGCGTGACCTGCCTCCGCACCGGCGGCGGGAGCTGGAGGAGGCCGCGCGGGAGGGCCTGCACGCCAAGGACCACATGATCCGGGCCAATCTACGGCTCGTGGTGTCGGTCGCCAAGCGGCACGCGCACCGGGGCGTGCCCCTGCTCGACGTGATCCAGGAGGGCAACCTGGGGCTCATCCGGGCCGTGGAGAAGTTCGACCACACCAAGGGCTTCAAGTTCTCCACGTACGCCACCTGGTGGATCCGCCAGGCGATAGAACGCGGCCTGGCCCAGCACGCCCGTACCGTGCGGCTGCCCCTGCACGTCGTGGAGGAGCTGCAGAAGCTCGCCAAGGCCGAACGGCGCCTCTACCTGCGTCTCGGCCATGAGCCGACGGACGACGAGGTCGCCCGGGAGAGCGGGTTCCGCGAGGGTCGCGTCGCCTGGCTGCGCCGGGTCGGGCGGCAGACCCTCAGTCTGGACACGCCCGTGGACGACACCGGCGAGACCGTGGTCGGCGACCTCATCCCCGCCTCCGACGTGCTGCAGGCTCCGGAGGTCGCCGAGTACCGGGCACTCGCCGAGGAGCTGAGGGACGCCCTGAGCACGCTGGCGCCCCGTGAGGCCATGATCCTCAGTCTGCGCTACGGGCTGCACGACGGGCAGCCCCGCACGTTGCAGCAGGTGGCCGAGCAGGTGGGGCTGACCCGGGAGCGCGTCCGCCAGCTGGAGAAGGAGTCCCTCGGCCGGCTACGGGCTCCGGAGGCCGGCGAACGCCTGCTGGAATGGGCGGGCTGAGGGGACGCAGGCCGCATCCCACGGCTTCGGGGAACGGTGCTCGGGCGGGCCGCGCCCCCGGCCGGTGACCACGCCCACCGCCGTCCCCCTCATCCGCATCAGCGCTGACCGGAACGGCCGCGCACCGGTGCGCCGACGGGTTCAGCCCTCGGCGCGGGCCACGAGCAGAGCCACGTCGTCGTCGCCTCCCGGGGGCCGCAGCCTCTCCAGGACCCGGTCGCAGGTCTCCTCCAGGTCGTCGCCGGCTGTCGCCGTCAGGGCCTCCAGGAGGGTGCCGAGACGGGCGTCGATCGGGTCGCAGCGGGTTTCGACCAGGCCATCGGTGTAGAGAGCGAGTTGATCGCCGGGCCGGAAGTCGAACGCCGTCGTCTCGAAGGCCGTGCCGCCGACGCCGAGCGGCACACCGGTCGGAAGGTCGAGGAGCTGGGCCGGCCGGCCCGCACGGACGAGGGCCGGGGGCAGATGGCCGGCGAGGCCGATGCGGCACTGGCCCCGCTCGGGGTCGTACCGGCAGTAGGCGCAGGTGGCGATGGTGTGCTCGACGTCCTCGGTGAGCCGATCGAGCTGCCGGAGCACCTCTGCGGGGTCGAGGTCGAGCCCGGAGAACGCGCGGGTGGCGCTGCGCAGTTGTCCCATGCTGGCGGCGGCGTTGATGCCGCTGCCCATCACGTCCCCGACGACCAGCGCGGTCCGGTCCCCCGGCAGGCGCATGGCGTCGAACCAGTCACCGCCGATCTCGCTGACGGCCCCGGCCGGCAGGTAGCGGCACGCGATCGTCAGGCCGGGCAGGCGGGACGGCAGCTGCGGGAGCAGGCGGCGCTGGAGGGTGAGGGCGGTGTTGCGCGCGCTCTGGTACCAGCGCGCGTTGTCGATGCAGATCGCGGCGCGGCCCGCCAGCTCGCAGGCGAGCAGGGTGTCGTCCTCGTCGAAGGGCGCGGGGGTGCCCACGCGGGTCAGGCTGAGGGCTCCCAGGACCTCGCCGCGGGCCAGGAGCGGCACGGCGAGGTAGGAGTGCACGCCGGTCGTCTCCAGAAGGGAGGCGGCCTCGCTGGTGCGGGCGATGTACCGCAGGTCCTGGGCAGTCGTCTCGGCCACCCGTACGGGCTTGCGGGTGCGCACGCACTGGGTGAGCAGGCGGTCACTGTCGTAGGTGGCGACTCTTCCTGGCGGGTCGGCCGCGTGCGCGGCCTCGGGGGCGTGGGCCGCGGCGGCGGCCACGGCCCGGAAGCGGGCGGGACCGGAGGCGGACGGGGCGCGTCCGCGCAGGACGCTGTCGAGCACGTGGACGGAGGCGACGTCGGCCAGGTCCGGTACGACGACCCCGGCCAGCTCGTGCGCCGTCTGCTCCACGTCGAGGGTCGAACCGATGGAGGCGGAGGCGTTCGCGATCAGAGCCAGCCGGTTGCGGGCCCGGGTCGCCGCCATGGTCGCCTCGTGCCGCTCGGTGATGTCGATGACGGACGTGACCACGCCGAGCACCCGGCCCGCGGCGTCCTCCAGCCGATGGTACGACGCCGACCAGGCGTGCTCGCGGTGCGGGTCGGCCGTGGGGCGGCCGACGACGTGCTGGTCGGTCACCGGCTCCCCGGTCTCCAGGACCTGGCGCAGACAGCTCTCGACGGCCTCGCTGTCCAGGAAGGTCAGGACGTCGCGGACCCGCCGGCCGATCTGTTGCGCGGCGGGCAGGCCGTGCATGCGTTCGAAGGCGGGGTTCACGGTCAGATAGCGCAGGTCGGTGTCCAGGATGGCCAGGCCGATCGGGGACTGGGTGACCAGGCGTGCCGAGAGGGCGACGCCCCGCTCCACCCGTGCCACGGTCGCCTGGTCCACAGCCAGGCCCAGGGCGTAGGTGTCGCCGAGGTCGTCGAGCAGGCGCATGTTGCGGAACTCCACCAGCCGCGTGCTGCCGTCCTTGTGCCGGACCGGGAAGGCTCCCGCCCAGTCGGTGCCGGACTCCATGACCTCGGCGAACAGGGTGATCACTTCGTCCCAGTGCTCCTCGTGGACCAGCAGCCGCGCCGCGAACCGGCCCAGCGCCTCGTCCGCGGAGTAACCGAACAGCTCCTCGGCCTGGGGGCTCCAGAAGACCACGCGCCCGTTCGTGTCCAGCACCACCGCGGCGACGCTCAGCAGATCGAGCAGGCCGGTGGGCGACGCGCCGACACCGGGCAGGGCCCGGCCCCGGCCAGGTCGGGAGACGTCCGTTCTGCCCATACGCCGTTTCTCCTCTGCCACTCGGTCGGCTCTGCCACTCGGTCGGCGCACGCACCCGCGGCCCGGTCGGAGCACGCGCCGCGGCCGTGCGGAGCCACCCGGGGGCGTCCCCCGTCGTCACCCCGGGAAGCGGCCGGCCACGTCTCCCCCGGGGTCGTCCGCCAGCATCACCGACGCGGTGATCCGCTTGCCGACGGGTTCCCGGTGCACCTCGAAGCCCTGGCACACGGCCATCACGATCTCAAGGCCATGCTGCCCCACCCGGCCCGGATCGGCGGCCTTGGCGACCGGCAGCACCGGCGCGGTGTCCCAGACGGAGATCTCGACACCGTCCCCGGACAGCCGCAGATCGACCAGGCAGGGCCCCGGCGCGTGCTTGCAGGCGTTGGTGACCAGCTCGCTGACCACCAGCTGGACCACGCCCATCGCCCGCTCCGACACCGGCACGCCATGATCGGCCTGCACCCGGGTGAGGAACGCGCGCGCCAGGTCACGGGCCGCCGCGATGTCGACGGGGTCGCCCTCGTACGCGGCCGAGACCGTGACGGGTCCGGCACGGTCCGCCCGCCGATCCCCGGTCCGGGGAACCTCGTCCATACCGACCGCCCTCTGCCTGAGCGCCTGATCCCTACCTCGCGTGTACCCAGAAACGGCCGGCATCCGGCCTTGCCGCGGGTGGAGGACACGTGAGCGACACCGTCCGCCGGGCCCGCGCCGCGGTGCCGGCGGGTCCGGCTGCGGAGGGACCGGTGGTCAAGCGGCCCGCGGGCGGGCATCATGCGGGGGCGAGGCGGACGGGCGGCGGGGGGCCGATGGTCGGTGAAGGGTGTCCGAGCGGCGGGGCAGTGGGGCGGCGGAGCGGCAACGGAACTGTTCTCAGCGCTCCGGCGGGCCGGCCGCCGGGGGCACGCCGCGAGCGGCCGGGAGCCCGCCGGGGAGCGCGTCTCCGCCCTCTCCGGCTTTCCTCCCCGTCTCCTTGGGTCCCGTGCTCGGCACGCGCCGCCCCGGCAGGAAACAGCACGCGTCCGTCCGGCTCCGGCGCGCGGCAGCGGACGGAGGCGTCGCGGCGCCCGCACCGACGCGTCTCGGTCCGGGCCACCGCTCAGCCGGCCGACCCGCAAGGACAACCCTCTGGAGGATTCAGTGGACCGCACGCCCCGACGCGCCGCTCCGCGTGTACTGGCCGCCGCCGTTCTCGCCGGCACCGCCGTGCTCGGCGCCGCATCGCCCGGCGCGGCGGCGGACCGGGTGACCGGCGCCGGACCGGGCGCGTCCCGTGTGCCGTTGCGCGTGGCGACGTACAACATCCACGCCGGGGCCGGCCAGGACGGCCTCTTCGACCTCGACCGCACGGCGGCGGCGATCCGGGACCTGGACGCCGACGTGATCGCGCTTCAGGAGGTCGACGTGCACTGGGGTGCCCGGAGCGACTTCACGGACGAGGCCCGGGAACTCGCCGGGAAACTGCGCATGCGGGTCTTCTTCGCGCCGATCTACGATCTCCCGCCGGCCACGCCCGGTGGGGAACGGCGGCAGTACGGCGTCGCGATACTGAGCCGGCGGCCGGTCCGGGGCGCGTGGAACCACGAGATCACCCGGCTGTCCACCCAGACGCCCGACCCGGTGCCGGCCCCCGCGCCGGGCTTCGCCGAGGTGACGGTCGGGGTGCGGGGCGCCCTGGTGCACGTGTACGCGACCCACCTGGACTACCGCGCGGACCCCTCGGTCCGGCGTGCCCAGGTCGACGACATGCTGGGCGTCCTGGCCGAGGACGCGGGCCCGAAGGTGCTCCTCGGCGACTTCAACGCCGAGCCGGACGCCCCTGAACTGGCCCGTCTGTGGGGGCCGTTGGCCGATGCGGCGCCGAGTGGCGGCAAGACCTTCCCGGCGGTGGACCCGGTCGAGCGCATCGACCTCGTGACGGTCTCCCCCGACGTCACCGTCACCGGAACCCACGAGTCCGAGACCGCGGCCTCCGACCATCGCCCGGTCGTCGCCGACCTCCTGCTGCACGGCCGGGGCCGCTGAACCTCCACCCTCCCCCGGGGACGCCCCCGTTACCCTTCGGCTTCGACTCCCCCGGCACCAGTGAACAGGAGCCACCGCGTGACCAGTCGGGTCCTTCTCGTCTCGCCCGCGATGAGCGCGTCGCTCCGGCAGGCCCGCTTCGACGACGGTTGCCCGCTCGACGACGGCGGCGCCGCGCGGGCCCGTTCGGCTGCCGGGTCGCTGCCCGCAGCGGCCCGTGTGCTCGCCTCTCCGAGCGTGCGCTGCCTGGAGACCGCCGCGGCACTGGGCCTGGACGGTGTGCCGGTACCGGAGTTGGCGGGTCTGGATGTGGGCCGCTGGCGGGGCCGCACCCTGGACGAGGTGGGGGCGGCCGAGCCGGACGCGGTGGACCGCTGGCTCACCGACCCCGGGTACACACCGCATGGCGGTGAGTCGGTCCGGGAGCTGTGCGAGCGGGTCGCGCGCCGGCTGGCCGACGCGCGGGGCCTGGAGGGCCGTACGGTCGCCGTGGTCGAACCGGAGGTGGTGCGGGCGGCGGCGGTGGCGGCACTGGGCATGCCTGTCGCGGTCTTCTGGCGCCTCGACGTACCGCCCCTGACCGTCACCGAGCTGAGCGGCCGGGCCGGGAGGTGGAACCTGCGGCTGGGGCGTCCCCTGGCGGCGCCGGAGCCCCCCTAGGGTCTTTCGTTTGGATCAGGCCGGATCAGGGAGCGGGGTCTGGTGCCGTGCATCGCAAGGCGGAGGAGGGCGCCATGGCGGAGCCATGGCA
>NZ_JBEXKG010000158.1:0-17018 GCF_040609555.1 Streptomyces sp. NPDC004658 | reverse complement strand
GGCGCGGCCCGCCCGGCCACGTGCGCCGCCAGCGGCAGCCGGGGCAGCAGCAGCGCGGGGCCCGCGAACGACAGCGCGTCGAGGAGAATGACCGTCACATACGCGGTGTGCGTGTCGAGTTGGAGCGCGACGGCGCCGAACGCACCGCCGACGCCCATGCCGACGTTCACCACCATGCGCAGGTACGCCCGCGCCTCCACCCGCGTCGCCGCCGGCAGCACGTCGGCGTACAGCGCTCCCTGCACCCCCCGGCTCGCCATCTGCAAGCCCGTCGCGCACACCACGGCGACGAGGAAGCCGGGGTAGGAGTCCACCAGCGCGTACGCGGCCGTGGCCAGCCCGGTGCCGCCCCACAGCAGTGCGCCGACCCGCCGTGCGCCCCAGCGGTCGGCGGCCCGCCCGGCCGGCACCCCGGCTGCCACACCGACCAGTCCCGCGACCGTCATCCCGACACCGACGGCGGTCGCGTCGAGGCCGACGACGCGCGTGAAGTACAGGACGCCGAGGGGGAAGTAGAGGCCGTTGCCGAGGGCGTTGACCAGCGTCAGCACACTGGCCAGACGCAGCACCGGGTCCGCGGGCAGCAGGCCGGCGGCCCGGGTGGCACGCCGCGGCGCGGGACCGCCGTCCGGGGCGGGAGCCGGGGAGACGGGTGTCGTCGTCATGTACACAGCCAACCCGTCGGTGCGTCCCCGCGGACAATGATTTAGCGTGGCGCTCAATGATCGAGTTCCGCCTCGCCGTCGGCGACCTCGCCACCACCTCCTTCGCGTACTCCCCGCTCCAGGAGGCGGTGTTCTCCCTGCGCTGCCTGCACGACCCGGCCCGCTACCCGCACCACCGGCCGTGGCTGCGCCGCATCCGGCCCCGCCTGGCGGACCTCGACCACGAGGTGCTCGGCGCGCTCGTCACGCCCTGGCTGTGGGTGCCGGACTTCCTCACCCCCCGCCCGGAACGCGCCCGACCCGGATTCGCCGAGGAACTCGGCCGGCTCGGCCGTACCCCACCCGAGGTCGTCGACGCGGACTTCCGCGCCACCTACCGCACCCCCAAGGCCCTGCCGCCGGTCATCGCCCGCGGACTCGCCGCCCCCGCGGACCTCCTCGCCCGGATCACCGGCGCCCTCGACGCCTACTGGCACACCTGCCTGGCCGCCGACTGGTGGCCGCGCGCACAGAGCATCCTGGAGGCGGACCTCGCCCACCGCGGACGGGTGCTCGCCGAGCAGGGCGCCGGGGCGCTGTTCGCGGACCTCGACGCGCGGCTCGCCTGGAGTGACGGCCTGCTGCGGCTGTCCACGCGGGACTTCACCGTCCCGGCGCCCTGGACCGACGTGAGCGTCGCCGGCCGCGGACTGGTGCTGCTGCCCACCCTGTTCGCCCGCGGAGTCCAGCCGCTGATCGATCCCGCCCACCCGCCGGTCCTGATGTATCCGGCGCGCGGCCGGGCCACCCTCTCCGAGGAGCCGCCCCCCGTCAACGACGACGCCCTGGTACGCCTCCTCGGCCGCCCCCGCGCCCGCCTGCTGCTGCTCCTCGCCGAACCGGCCTCGACCACGGAACTGGCCCACCGCCTCGGAGTGACCCCGGGTGCCGTCAGCCAGCACCTGGCGGTCCTCTACGACGCCGGTCTGCTCACCCGCACCCGCAGCGGCCGCATCGTCCGCTACGCCCGCACCGCGCTCGGCGACGCCCTGTGCCGCTGAACCCGGCTCCCCACGGGGCTGCTCCCCCTCGGTGCCGGGCCCCGTCCCCGCAAGCTAGGCCGTCTCCCCCTCCGGTACCTCCACCAGCCAGGGCAACGCCCCCCGGTCCCCCGTGCCGAGCCGCGTGTACGCGCTGTACAGGTGGTTGCCGACCGTCCGCACGGACAGCGTCAGCCGCTCGGCGATCTCCCGGTTGCTCAGCCCCGCCGCGGCCAGCGTGACGATCTGCCGCTGCCGGGCGGTGAGTTCACCGAGGACCAGCCCGGCCAGCGCGGGCGTGCGCGCCTCCTGGCAGCGGCGGGCCAGCGCGACGGCCCGGGTACGGGACAGCCTGGCGGCCCGGGGGTCACGGTGGACCCGTGCCGCCTGCGCGTGCGCCTCCGCCGCGTACAGCAGGAACCCCCGCTCGGCCAGCGCCTGCGCCGCCCGGTCCAGCGCGGCCCCGTCCGCGCGCGCCAGCGCGTCCGCGTGCCGGGCGAGCACGCTGCCGGCCGGGAGCCGCCCCACGGCCCGCCCTGGCTCGCCGAGGCGTACGGCGTCGTAGACGGCGTGGATGTCGTCCGGGTCGGTCACCTCGCCCGACCGGCCCTCGGCGAGCGCGAGTTCCCGTCCGCACCCGCTGTCCGAGGGAGCCTGACGCAACCCCTCCCGGGCCCACGCCGCCGCCTCCCGCAGTTCGCCCCGCAGACGCGCGTACCGGGCGCGGACCGCCGCGTACCCGGCCGGCAGCGGCCGGCCCTCCGCGAGCAGCCACTCCCCCACCGGCGTCGGCACCGGCCGGACGTCGAGCCGGTCCATCCGCCGGACCAGGGTGCGCTGTTCGGCGTCCAGGGCGGGACCGTGCGCGAAGGGCGCGCGGGCCAGCCGGCGGGCCCGCAGCCGGCCGGCCGTGGCGCGCAGCACGGGACCGTGCAGGGGGTGGGCGAGGCAGACGGCACCCCGGTCGTCGGCGTCGATCAGGCCGTCCGCCTCCAGGCGTTCGAGGACGTCCAGGTCCAGCTCGTCCACGGGCAGCGGCAGGGGCTCGGCGAACGCGAGGCGTTCCAGGGCGTCGCGTTCACCGGGAGCGGACCGCTCCAGGGCGGGGGCGAGCCGCTCGCGGACGGCCGGGGTGACCGGCAGCGGACCGCGCCAGGCCCGTTCCCCGGTGCCCGGGACGGGCGTCAGCCGGCCGGACCCGGTGAGCGCGGTCACCAGCTCGCGCAGCAGCCGCAGATCGCCCCGGCACGCCTGGTGCAGCCGACGCACGGTGAGCGGTTCCAGGCCGGCGCCGGCGAGCAACTGGGCGGTGTCCTCGGGGGACAGCGGGTCGAGGGCCAGCCGGGGCAGCAGTTCCCCGGTCCACAGCCGGGACACCGCGCCGGGCGCGGGCGGGCCGTCCGCCGCGGCCACGACCAGGCGGGTGCGGCCCTGCACGGCGAGCTGGTGGACCAGGGCGGCGGAGGCCTCGTCCAGCAGCTGGGCGTCGTCCACGACCAGGAGCCGTACGCCGGACAGCGCGCGGACCGCGCGGTGCAGCGAGACGGTGTCGGGGAGCAGGTGCGCGAACGCCGCGAGGGGCAGGTCCCGGGCCTCGGGCGTGCCGGTCACCCGGGCGTGGTCCGTGCCCCGGACCGCCTCGGTGATCAGCCGGGTCTTGCCGCGGCCCGCCGGGCCGGTCACCACGATGCCGGGCCGCCCGGCGGTCAGGGAACCGCGCACCAGCTCCAGTTCGTCGGCCCGGCCGGTGAACGGCCAGGGCAGCTCCAGGGTCTTGGCGTCCTGTTCGTAAGTCCTCACATCATCCTGAGCGCGCGTACTCAGGTCTGATACAGGGCGACTTGAGTAGCCCCCGACTCAGGCGTGCGGCCGGGGCGGCGGGCACGCTGGCCGCATGACCCGACGCCTCTGCTCGCTACCGCGGCAGCCGGCCCCGTCGTTCGCACCGGGGCTGACCGCCGAGCGGCTGGGCGCGCTGCTCGCCGGGCGGCGGATGTGGGTCGACGGCACGGTCCTGCACTACTGCTTCCTGGACGCCCGCACCGACGCCTCGGTCATCCCGGTCCCCGGGACCGGGGAGCTGCGCCGGGTGCCGTGGGCGGGCGGCGAGGAGCAGCGGGACGTCGTCCGCGGGTGCTTCGGCGAGTGGCAGGACCTCGGTATCGGCGTCACGTTCGCCGAGGTCGGCGACCGGCACGAGGCGGAGCTGCGGATCGGGTTCCAGGCCGGTGCCGGGTCCTGGTCGGCGATCGGCCGGGAGGCGCTGTCGGTGGGCCGGGGCGAGCGCACCATGAACCTCGGCTGGGACGTGACCGCGCCCGGGGAGCGCGGGACCGTCCTGCACCAGATCGGGCACGCGCTCGGCATGGTGCACGAGCACCAGAGTCCGTTCGCCGGGCTGCACTGGGACGACGAGGCCGTGTACGCCGAGCTCGCGGGCCCGCCGAACTTCTGGAGCCGGGAGACCACGTACACGAACGTGCTGCACCGGCTGGACCCCTGTGAGGCGGGCGGCTCGGTGTGGGATCCGCAGTCGGTGATGACGCTGCCGTTCGGGCCGGGGCTGGTGCTGGAACCGGAGCAGTACCGCGGGGGGCTGCGTCCGCCCGGCACGCCGTCCCCGGCCGACAAGGAGTTCGTGCTCCGCTGGTACCCGCCCGCGGCTCCGGGGGGACCGGCCGCACTGGTGCCCTTCCGGTCCGCGCCGCTCGGTCTGGGGCCGGGCGAGCAGGCCGACTTCACCGTCGAGCCGCCGGAGACCCGCGAGTACACCGTGGGCGCCTTCGGCGACGCCGACACCGTGCTGGTGGTCTTCGAGGAGCGCGACGGGGAGCCGCGCTTCCTCGCGGGCCACGACGACGGCGGCACTCCGGACAACGCCGCCGTCCGGGTCCGGCTCGTCAAGGGCCGCCGCTATGTCGTCCGGGTCCGTCTGTACTCCACGTGGGGGGCGGGAGAGACGGCGGTCATGTGCTGGTGACGGCACACGGACGACACAGAGCCACTGTCCGGCACCGGGGGAGCGGGGGGGGGGGGGGGCGCGGGGGGGGGGGGGGGGGCGCCCCCCCCCCCCCCCCCCACGCCGGTGTCCTGCTCCGTACGGACCGCGGGACCACGCCAGGCTGGTCACCCCGCCACGGTGGGCAGGCGGCCCCCGCCCCCGGACCGGCCTCCACCATTGCGCTCGCGTGAACATGCGCGCGCCCCGGCCGCCCGCGCTCCGCCGGGGGCACGATGACGGCACGCTCATCGTCCTCGGGGGCCTCCCCGGAGGTGCACATCGTCGTCGACACCGCGGGACGGAGACCCGAGGAGGCACTGGCTCCGCTGCTCGCGGCGACGGCGCCGCGTTCGTGCCGCCGGCCGGGACGCGGCTGCGCAGGGTCGGGTGTCTCGACATGTCCGCGGGCGCGGCCGGCGGACAGCCGCCCGCGTGGACGCTCGTGGAGTGGGAGTACGACGGTGACGACGCCGCCGGGATCGCGCGGGCGCTCGCCGACGCGCTGGAACCCGCCCTCGGCTGGTACGCCGACTTCACCGACGGCGAGGAGCGGATCGTCGTCTTCGCGGGCAAGGTGTTCCGCCACCGGCGCGGCGACGACGCCGGCCGCGCCGAGGCGATCGCCTACGGCAGGTCCGTGGGCACCCCGGCGCACCGGCTCGACCGGAAGGAGTGAGCACCACCCCGGGGGCGTGCCTGCCACGTCCGGGACGAGGTGCCGCCCGGCGGGCCGGTGGCGGGCGTGGCCGCGCGCGGGGTGCCGGAGCGCGGGCGGCTCCTCAACGGTCGACGGGCACGGGCTCGGGCGCCTGCCGGGGCAGGACCGGTGCCCAGGGGAACGGCGGGTCCGGGATGTCCCGGCGCAGCGCCGGCGCGACGGCCGACTGGAACAGTTCCAGCGAGGCGCGGTGCCGGGCGGCGGGCAGGCCGCCGGCGTCCGCGGTCACGTGCAGCACGGTGTGCCCCAGCCGCTCGTGGTAGCGGTGCACCTTGTCGATGACCTGCTCGGGGCTGCCGATCAGCGCCGAGCTGCGCGCCACGAAGTCCTCCAGGGTCTCGAAGACCACGGGCAGGCCCGCCGACCGCTGGAAGGCCAGGTTGCTCTCGAAGACCGGGCGGTATGCCGTCAGCGCCTCCTGTGAGGTCGGGGCGACGAGGAGCCCGGCCGAGCCCGCGCCCACCGCGATCGCCGCCGGGTCGTGGCCGTAGTGCTCCCAGCGTTCGCGGTAGTGGCGGACCAGTTCGGCGTACGGCTCCACGGGATGGGTGACGTTCGCCGAGAACAGCGGGTCTCCGTAGCGGGCGGCGAGGTCCACGGACTCCTTGCTGGTGGCGCTGCCGTGCCAGACGCGGACCGGTCGCTGGTACGGCCGCGGCCACGCCTCGGCGTCCTTCAGCGGTGGCCGGAACCGGGTGTCGGCGGTCACCCGGTCCTGGCGCCACAGCCGCCGGAACACCTCGTAGCTCTCGGCGTTGCGGTCCCACTGGTCCTCGGGCGTGACGTGGAACAGCTCGCGCTGCGCGGTGCCGTTGCCCTTGCCGATGATCAGGTCGAGGCGCCCCTCGGAGAGGTGGTCCAGGGTGGCGTAGTCCTCGTAGGCCCGGACCGGGTCGAGCAGGCTGAGGGTGGTGACGGCGGTGAAGAGCCGGATGCGGCGGGTGAGCGCGGCGACATGGCTGAGCACGACGGTCGGCGCGGAGGAGAGGAACGGCCGTTCGTGCCGCTCCCCCACGCCGAATCCGTCGAAGCCCAGCTCCTCCGCCAGCACGGCGTTGTCCAGCACCTCGCGGAACCGCTCGTGCGTCGGCCCCAGGACTCCGGTGACCGGGTCGGGCCGGTGCACGATCAGCGTGATCGCGAGGAACTTCACGACGCGGCCCGCGCGGGCGAGGCACCGGTACGGGTGCCGGCCCCTGCGCCGGCGTCGGGGTGGGCGAGCCCCAGGTGGTCGCGCAGGGTCGTGCCCTCGTAGTCGGCGCGGAAGACGCCCTGTTCCTGGAGCAGCGGGACCACCTTGTCGGCGAACGGGTCGAGCCCGCCGGGGGTGATGTGCGGGACGAGGATGAAGCCGTCGGCGGCGTCGGCCTGCACGAAGTCGTTGATGGTCGTCGCGACGGTCTCCGGGGAGCCGATGAACGTCTGCCGGTTGCCGGTGTTGATGACCAGGTCGCGGATGGACCACTTGTTGGCCTCGGCGAGCTGCCGCCACTCGCGGGCGATGGCCACCGGGTCCCGGTACATCCGCACCTGCGCGCGGCCCCGGGAGATGTGGTCCTCGCTGACCACGGGGTCCACCTCGGGCAGCGGGCCCTCGGGGTCGTACGCCGACAGGTCGCGGTTCCAGACGAACTCCAGGTGCTTGATGGCGGTGGCGCCGCTGACCTGCTGCCGGCGGACCTCCCGGGCGAGTTCGGCGGCCTCCTGGTCGGTGTCGCCGAGGACGAAGGTCGCCGCGGGCAGGATGAGCAGCTGGTCGGGGCGGCGGCCGTACGCGGCGAGGCGGGACTTGACGTCGGCGTAGAAGGCCTGTCCCTCCTTGCGTGTGGAGTACCGGCTGAAGATCGCGTCCGCGCTGGAGGCGGCGAACTCGCGGCCCTCGTCGGAGTCGCCCGCCTGGAAGATGACCGGGCGGCCCTGCGGGGAGCGCGGGACGTTGAACCGGCCGTGGATGTCGAAGTGCCGCCCCTGGTGCACGAAGGCGCCGGCCTCGGCGTCCCGGAGGAAGGTGCCGGCGGCCTGGTCGGCGATGATCTCGTCACCGCGCCAGGAGTCGAACAGCTCGTGCGCGGTGGCGAGGAACTCCTTGGCGCGGGAGTAGCGCTCCTCCTGGGGCAGGAAGCCGCCGCGCCGGAAGTTCTCGCCGGTGAAGGCGTCCCAGGAGGTGACCACGTTCCACGCGGACCGGCCGCCGGAGAGGTGGTCGAGGCTCGCGAACTGGCGGGCCACCTCGTACGGTTCGTTGAACGTGGAGTTGATGGTGCCGGTCAGGCCCAGCCGGTCGGTGACGGCGGCCAGCGCGGCGAGCACGGTGAAGGTGTCGGGGCGGCCGACCACGTCCAGGTCGTAGATCTGGCCGCCCTGTTCGCGCAGCCGGAGTCCCTCGGCGAGGAACAGGAAGTCGAACTTGGCCCGTTCGGCGGTCCGCGCGAAGTGCGCGAAGGAGCTGAACTCGATGTGGCTGCCGGCGGCCGGGTCGCTCCACACGGTGGTGTTGTTGACACCGGGGAAGTGGGCGGCCAGGTGGATCTGCTTCAGCGGCTTGCTCATGGCGGTACGGTCGTCCTCTCCGGCGGTCAGGCGGCTGCGTAGCGGTTGGCGGGGCGGGCGAGGCCGAGGAGACCGCGCAGGGTGCCGGCCTCGTAGGCGTCCCGGAAGCGGCGGCGGCGCTGCAGCTCGGGCACCAGGTCCTGGGTGATCCGGGGCAGGTCGTGGCCGGCGACCGCGGGCCGCAGCCGGAACCCGGTCAGTCCGCCCGCCGCCAGCTCCTCCAGCAGATCGGCGAGTTGGGCGGCCGTACCGGTGAAGATCCGGGCGTCGCTGGTGTACGGCTCGCCCGCGAGGGTGTCGAGGCGGTCGCGGCGGGCCTCGGCCCCGGCCCGGCTGTCGTCCAGGAAGACGACGAGGTCACCGAAGACGTGCAGCGTCTCGCCGGCGCGGCCCGCCGCCTCCTGCTCGGCACGGATCTCCGCGACGATCGCCCGGGCCTGGTCGGCGTCGTGCGGGGTGACGTACCCGACGTCGGCCTGGCGGGCCACGAGCCGGTACGGGACGGTCTGGTGGGCGAGGGCGGTGACCAGGGGCTGGCCCTGCGGCGGGCGGGGTGTGATGGACGGGCCCTTGACGCTGAACCAGCGGCCCTCGAAGTCGATGTAGTGCAGCTTGTCCCGGTCGATGAAGCGGCCGGTCGCCGCGTCCCGGATCTCGGCGTCGTCCTCCCAGCTGTCCCAGAGCCGGCGGATCACTTCCACGTGGTCGGCGGCCTCGTCGAACAGGTCGGTGATCGCCTGCTGTGCGTCCGGGCTGTCGAAGCCGTCGATCCGGGGGATGGTGCGCCGGCCGAAGTGCGCGGCCTCGTCCGGGCGGAAGCTGGTCCGCACCCGCAGGCCCGCGCGTCCGGTGCTGACGTAGTCGAGGGTGGCGATGGCCTTGGAGATGTGGAACGGCTCGGTGTGCGTGGCCACTACGGTCGGGACCAGGCCTATGTTCCGGGTGACCGGGGCGACGCGGGAGGCGATGAGGACCGCGTCGAGCAGGCCGCGGACCTGGTCGGTGCGCTCGTCGGGTGCGAGGAGCCGGGAGGACTGCGGGCCGAGGCCGTCCTCGATGGTGACGAAGTCGAGCAGACCGCGTTCGGCCTCGGTGATCAGGTCGGTCCAGTAGCCGGCGGTGAACAGGTCGCGGGGGCGTGCGACCGGCTCGCGCCAGGACGCCGGGTGCCATCCGGTGCCGTCCAGGGCGACGGCGAGGTGCAGGGGTGCGGAGGGAGCTGAGGACACGTCGGTGCCTTCCTTGATGTCCGATGTCCGTACGGGGCCACCGGCCCGCGGGGCCGGCGGCGGCCGGGGCGGGCGGCGCGGGCCCCGGGCGGGCGTGGCGGGAGGAGCCCCTGGCCGGGGCGAGGGCCGGGGCGAGGGCCGGGGAGAGGTCAGGGGCGACAGAGCGCGGCGGACACGCGCTGGAGGTCTATGTGCGGCCGGGAGTGCAGCCGGACGGACCGGTACGGGTGCGGGGCGCGCGGCGGGCGTGCCTGCGGGGGCACTCGGGTCACGGCCGTCACCTCCGTCCGTCGGGCGTGGCGGGCCGGGCCGGCGTCCGCCCGGTGGATCCCGTCGTGACGTCCAACGTCCGCCCGGCGCCGGTTGTTCCCGGGCTGCGCAGGTGCACGATGCGGGAGCGGCGGCGCAGGGTGAAACCGAGCGACTCGTAGAGCCGGATCGCGGACGTGTTGCCGGCCGCGGCGTGCAGGAACGGGGTGTCCCCGCGTTCCCGGACGCCGGCCGCGACCGCGCGCACCAGCCGGGTGGCCAGTCCCCGGCCGCGGTAGGCGGGGTCGGTGCACACGGCGCTGATCTCGGTCCAGCCGGGCAGCCGCAGCCTCTCCCCCGCCATGGCGACGAGCCGGCCCCGGTGCCGGATGCCGAGGTAGGTGCCCATCTCGACGGTCCGTCCCAGGAACGGGCCCGGCCGGGTGCGGGCCACCAGATCGAGGATCTCGGGGACGTCGCCGGCTCCCAACCGCACCGCCTCGGGAGCCGGTTCGGCCCGCAGAGCGGTGTCCACGAGCTGGACGCCGATGCCCTCGCCGAGCACCTCCCAGCCGTCCGGAACCCGCTCGACCGGCTTGACCCGCACCGGGTGTCCCGGACCGACGAGGGTGTGCAGGTCGGCCCAGGCCGCCGGGTCCGCCGGGTCGGCGAGCGCCGCGAAGGCGTAGGTCTCCGGCCGGTAGCGGGCCGCGCGGCCGTACCGGTCGGCGAGCGGGGCGTGCGGGCCGGTGAGGGCGGCCCACACGGCGTTGTCCAGGACGGCGGTGCCGGGCAGGGGCGGGGCCGTGCCGGTGCGGACGCCGGTCGGGTGAGCCACGGGAGCGACGCCCTCTTTCGACTCCATATCGACAGATCGATGAATCGTCAGGAGTTGTCCAGCGGCAGACCGGGCGGGTTGACCTCCGACTTCGCCACGGACTCGTTCGAGAGGCCGTAGGCGGCCAGCCACTTGCCGTACTGCCCGTGCTCGATCAGGTAGTTGAGGGCGTCGGCGAGCGGCTCGGCGAGCCCGCTGTCCTTCTTGGCGGTGGCGGCGATCAGGCCCTGGAGCGTCTCGCCTGCGCCGGAGAAGCTGCCGGCGTTGCGGGTGGCGTTGGGCGTGTTCGCGGTCTGCCGGGCCCGGTAGGCGACCGCGGGGTTGGGACCGAAGAAGGCGTCGATCTTGCCGCTGCTCAGGGCCAGGTTGGTGGCGTTCTGGTCCGGGAAGTACTTGACGGTGAGCTTCTTGCCCTCCTTGGCGAGCTTGGCCTTCCACTCCAGGAGGATCTTCTCCTGGTTGGTGCCGGCGCCCACGCTGACCGTCTTGCCGGCGAGGTTCTCGTAGTCGCCGTCGAAGTTCCAGGGGTTCTTCTTCAGCACCTCGAAGGCCAGGTTGTCCTTGCGGTAGGAGGCGAACTCGTACTTCCTCTTGCGTTCCTCGGTGACGGTGACGTTGGAGAAGGCCACGTCGACCTTGCCGCTGTCGACGCCGACGAAGAGGTTCTCCCAGGTGGAGTTCCTGATCTCGGGCTTCAGGCCCAGGACCGCGGCGACCAGGCGGCCGAGGTCGGGCTCGGAGCCGGTGAGGGTCTTCTGGTCGCTGCCCACGAAGTTCAGGGGGGCGGAGCCCGACGGCAGGGCGCCGACGCCGATGACGAGCTTGCCGCTCCTGCGCACGGAGGCCGGCAGTTCGGCGCTGATGGACTTCACTTCGGAGACCTTCAGCGCGGTCTCCTTGGCGGCTCCGTTGGACAGCCGTCCCACGGTCACCGTGCCGGTGGTGTCGGTCTTGGTGACGGCCTCGCTGTCGCCCCCGCAGGCGGCGAGCCCGGTGGCGAGGGCGGTGACGGCGGTCGCCGCGGAGATGCCGCGGATCAGGGCGCGACGGGAGAGGTGGGTAGGCATGGCGTGACTGTCCTTGTCTCGCTGATGAGGGTGGGTGTGTGGTGTGGGGGTGGGCTGGGTGCCGTGGGGGGCGGTGGTCGTGGAGGATCCGGGCGGCAGGGCCGGGGCGGCCTGCCCGGGTGGGCGGCGCGGAGCGGCCCGCGGGGGTCCGGTCAGAGCACCTTGCCGAGGAATTCCCGGGTCCGTGCGTGCCGGGGCCGGTCGAGCACCTCGCCGGGCGGCCCCTGCTCGACGATCCGGCCGCCGTCGATGAAGACGACCCGGTCGGCGACCTCGCGGGCGAAGCCGATCTCGTGGCTCACGATGACGAGGGTGGTGCCGCCGCTCGCCAGGTCCTTGATGACGGCCAGCACCTCGCCGACGAGTTCGGGGTCGAGTGCGGAGGTCGGCTCGTCGAAGAGGATGATCCCGGGCCGCAGGGCGAGGGCGCGGGCGATGGCGACGCGCTGCTGCTGACCACCGGACAACTGCCGGGGGTAGGCGCCGGTCTTGTCGCCGAGGCCGACGCGGTCGAGGAGTTCGAAGGCGAGTTCCTGGGCCGCCACCCTGCTCAGCCTGCCGGTGGCGGCGGGGGCCGCGGCGACGTTCTCCAGGACGGTCAGGTGCGGGAAGAGGTTGAAGTTCTGGAAGACGAAGCCGATCCGGCTGCGCTGGGCGAGGATGGCGCGCTCGCTGAGTTCCTTGAGCCGGCCCCCGTGCCGCTTCACCCCGATCAGCTCGCCGTCCACGCTGACGTGGCCGGTCTCGGGCTTCTCCAGGTGGTTGAGGACCCTGAGCAGCGTGGACTTGCCGGAGCCGGACGGGCCGAGGATCACCGTGACCTCGCCGGGGCGGACGGTCAGGTCGATGCCGTCGAGTACGTGGTGGGAGCCGTACCACTTGTGGACGCCGTGCACTTCGAGCGCGGCGGGCGCGGTCTTCGGGAGGGTCTGCGCGGTGGTCATACGGCGGCCTCCCGGCGCAGCCGGGCCCGCAGGCCGGCCAGTCCGGCCCGGGCTTTCTGCAAGGGGGTCGGCGGCAGGGTGCGGGTGGCACCCCGGGCGTAGTACCGCTCGACGTAGAACTGGACGACGGACACGGCGCTGGTGAGGATCAGGTACCAGACGGTGGCGACCATCAGCAGCGGCACCACGTCACCGGGGTAGGTGCTGCCCATCGACTGCACCGCGCCGAACAGGTCCAGCAGCGACACGTAGAAGACCAGGGACGTGCTCTTGATGAGGCCGATCAGCTGGTTGACGTAGTTCGGCGTGATGGACCTGAGGGCCTGCGGGAAGACGATCCTGCGGAACTGGTAGCCCTGGGGCAGGCCGAGCGCGGCGGCCGCCTCGTGCTGTCCCTGGTCGACGGAGAGGATGCCGCCGCGGACCACCTCGGCCGCGTACGCCGCCTCGTTGAGGCTGAGGCCGATCACGGCGATCGTCATGTCGGTGGCCAGCCGGGACTCGTCGAAGGTGACGAAGGCGGGCCCGAAGGGCACCCCGAGGCTCAACGTCTTGTACAGGGCGCTGAAGTTGTACAGGAAGATCAGTACGACGATGAGCGGTACGGAGCGGAACAGCCAGGTGTAGGTCCAGCTGACCGCGCGCAGCACCGGGCTTCCGGAGAGCCGGGCAAGTGCCAGCAGGATGCCGCCGAGCAGTCCCAGGACGGCGCTGAGCGCGGCGACTTCGAGGGTGACGAGGAGGCCGTCGAGGACGGTGGGGCGCAGGAACCAGTAGCGGAAGCGGTCCCACTGGTAGAAGGGGTTCGTGACCAGTCCGTGCAGGATCTGCGCGACGAGCACGAGGACGACGGCGGTGACGATCCACCGGCCGGGGCGGCGCAGCGGCTGTACTCGCTGCGGTTCCAAGGGCTTTGACGGGGTGTCGGCGGGGGCCGGCGCCTCGGCTAGGGAGACGGCGGCGCCTGGGGCTTCACTCATGGCGGCTCCGGCGGAGTCGGTCACCCCGGGGCCGCGCGGGAGCGGAGGTGGGCCACGACGGCACTGCGGCACGAGGCGGCGCACGGACAGGCGCGGAACCGGGGGCTGGGCGGACAACGGCACATCCGGCGGACGGTGTGCGGCGGGAACGCGGGGCTGGGAGGAGACGTCAGCCCTGACAGCGGGCAGAGCCCGGTGCGGTACACAGTGCGCTGTTCACGCGGAGCAGATCGACGGCGCGGTCGGCGACGAGGAGACCGGCGTACGACGGTACGCAGCCCTGGGGGCGGCTCGCGGCCGTCCTGGGAGCTGCGTACATGGCGTCACCTGTCACTGTTCCGGCCCCGTGGGGCCTCGCGCTTACCGAAAACGTCATCCGGTCCGGTCGTCACCTGGGGCACCCCACCGCGATGCGAGGGTTGCCGGTCAGCGAGCCAGGGCTTGGCGCTGACGCTCATGACCGTTCTGAGCCGTAAGTAAGGCAGTTGACCGTTCGAATGTCAACGGTCGTCCGCCAAGTGGACATCGGCGGCGGGCTCTCACCTGCGAGAAGCGTCGGAAGTGTCTGCCGCGTGGCCTGCCCAGTCCAGGATCTGGACAGCTGCTCCGGCGGCCTCCAGACCCTGGCAGCGGCCGTGGTGGCGGCGGGCGATGCCGTCGAGGTCGAGGTGGCGGCCGAAGGCGGGGCGGGCGGCCAGGCGGCGGGCGTAGGCCCACAGGGAGCGGTGGTCGGCGATGCGGTGCACGGCGGAGGCGTCGAGGTGGCAGCGGTGGACGGTGTCGAGCTGCACGAGCGTGACCCACAGGTCGATGTCGGCGGCGGTGAGCCGGTCGTCGGCCAGGTACTCCTCGCCGCTCAGCCGTCGCTCCAGCCGGCCCAGGGTGTCCAGCAGCACGTCGAGGGCGGCGGCCCGTTCGGCCGGGTCGGCACCGGCGCGTCCGGCGCGCTGGGCGGCCTCCTCGATGCCCTCGGCGCACATCCGCTCGACGGCCTCGATCACGGACTCCAGCCCGGAGGGGTAGAGGCGGTCGTGGCCGCCCGGCCGGAACAGGTCCAGGTCGCGCAGGATGCCGGGGGTGTGGGTGCTGACGATGCGTCCGGACCAGTCGTCGCTGAGCACGGGCGCGAGCGCCGGGCCGGTGTAGTGGTGGGCGCTCGCCTCGTAGAGCGGGCGGAGCGCCGCGTGGCCGCCGCCGGGACAGTCCGGGACGGCGGGCAGGAGGGTGACCGGACAGTGGGCTTCCAGTCCGAGCAGGCTGTGGCCGACGGCGAGGCGCAGCCCGTCGGGGCAGGCGGTCGACAGATGGAGCCGGTAGCGGTGCGGCACGGCGTAGTGGCCGCTGCGCGCGTCCCGGCCGATCCGGCCCCGGAAGACCGGCGCGGTACCGGGGGTGGACGGGACGGCGGCGAGCGGAGTGATGGACATGCGTCTCCCCGGGTGGTGGGTGTGCGGAGGGGCGCGGCCGGCGCGGGCGTGACCGGTCGGTGGAGGCGAAGGGGCGCCCGGCTCAGCGGCGGTGGCTGATCGCGCTGCAG
Source organism: Streptomyces sp. NPDC004658 (assembly GCF_040609555.1). NCBI lineage: Bacteria > Bacillati > Actinomycetota > Actinomycetes > Kitasatosporales > Streptomycetaceae > Streptomyces > Streptomyces sp. NPDC004658. Next base: position 2,221 of record NZ_JBEXKG010000158.1, on the reverse strand, counting down.
ACACGCTGCAGGTCGATGTGGCGGCGGGAGGTGAGCAGGGGAGCGCGCAACGGCGTCCGGCCGGTGTGACCGGTGCCCGTGTCGCGGCGCGTCATGATTCCCTACCTGTTCACTAGGATTCCCTCCCTGGAGTGTCGATCGGGCTCCGTGCGACGTCAAGGGGGCGTCCACGCCTGGGAATCGAGGTCGGCGCCGGGGACTCCTCACCGACAGGAACATGTGACATAGTACTGGCGTGGCGAAGCGACTGACCTGCGACGTCGTGGTCGTCGGGGCCGGAATGGTGGGCGCGGCCTGTGCCCTCTACGCCGCGCGCGCCGGACTCGACGTACGACTGGTGGACCGGGGCCCGGTGGCCGGCGGCACCACCGGAGCCGGCGAGGGCAACCTGCTCGTCTCCGACAAGGAGCCGGGCCCGGAGCTCCGACTGGCGCTGCTGTCCGGCCGGCTGTGGGCGGGCCTGGCGCGCGAACTGGGCACCGCGATCGAGTACGAGCCCAAGGGCGGCCTCGTGGTCGCCCCGACGCCCGGCGCCCTGGCCGCGCTGCGGGACTTCGCCGCGGACCAGCGGGCCGCCGGCGTCACCGCCGTACCGGTCGGCGCGGACCGGCTGCGGGAACTGGAACCGCACCTGGCGCCCGGCATGGCGGGCGCGGTGCACTACCCGCAGGACGCCCAGGTCATGCCCGCGCTGGCCGCCGCACACCTGGTCCGCGCCTCCGGCGCCGCCGTGCACACCGGCCGTACGGTGACCGGGGTGCTGCGCACGGCGCGGGGAGCGGTGTACGGCGTGCGCACCGACCGGGGCGACATCCACGCACCGGCGGTGGTCAACGCGGCCGGCGTCTGGGGCGGCGACCTGGCCTCGCTCGCCGGCGTCCGGCTGCCGGTGCTCCCCCGGCGCGGCTTCGTGCTGGTCACCGAGCCGCTGCCGCGCAGGGTCCGGCACAAGGTGTACGCCGCGGACTACGTGGCCGACGTGGCCAGCGACTCGGCCGCCCTGCGCAGTTCACCGGTCGTGGAGGGCACGGCCGCCGGCCCGGTCCTGATCGGGGCCACCCGGGAGCGGGTCGGCTTCGACCGGTCGTTGTCCTTGACCGCGACGCGGGCGCTCGCCGCCGGGGCGATCGGGCTGTTCCCCTTCCTGGAACGGGTCCGCGCGCTGCGCACGTACGCGGGTTTCCGGCCGTACCTGCCGGACCATCTGCCGGCGATCGGGCCCGATCCGCGGGTTCCCGGCCTGTTCCACGCCTGCGGGCACGAGGGGGCCGGCATCGGACTCGCCCCCGGCACCGGGCAGTTGATCGCGCAGGCGCTCACCGGGAAGACGCCGGAGCTGGATCTCACGCCGTTCCGGCCGGAGCGGTTCGACACCGAGGGAGGCGACGTCCGGTGAATCCGAGGGAGCTGACCCGGGCCCGGCCGGGCCCGGCCTGCACCGTGACCTTCGACGGCCGCCCCTTGGAGGCGCTGCCGGGCCAGACGGTCGCCGCGGCGCTGTGGGCGGCGGGCGTGACGGCCTGGCGCAGCACACGGGTCGCCGGGCGGCCCCGCGGGGTGTTCTGCGGGATCGGGGTGTGCTTCGACTGCCTGGTCACCGTCAACGGCCGTCCCAACCAACGGGCTTGCCTGGTGCCGGTCCGCCCGGGAGACGTCATCCGATCGCAGGAGGGGACGGGCCGGGACGATGACTGAACGACCGCGTCTCGCCGTCGTCGGCGCGGGCCCGGCCGGGCTCGCCGCCGCGCTGGCGGCAGCCGCACGGGGCGTCCGGGTGACCCTGGTCGACTCCGCCGACCAGGCCGGCGGACAGTTCTACCGGCAGCCGGCCACCGCCCTCGGCGCACGCCGGCCGCAGGCCCTGCACCACCAGTGGCGCACGTGGGAGCGGCTGCGGGACGGCCTGGACCGGCACCGTGCGGCGGGCCGGATCCGCCACCTGACCGACCATCACGTGTGGTGCGTGGAACGGGACTCCGCCTCCGGGGCGTTCGCCGTGCACGCCCTGCTCGGCCCCGCGCAGGAGGACGGCGTCACCGTGCGCGCCGACGCGGTGCTGCTCGCCACCGGCGGGTACGAGCGGGTGCTGCCCTTCCCCGGCTGGACGCTGCCCGGGGTCGTCACGGCGGGCGGCGCGCAGGCCATGCTCAAGGGCGGCCTGGTGCTGCCCGGCCGCACGGCGGTGGTGGCCGGGACCGGGCCGCTGCTGCTGCCGGTGGCC
>NZ_JBEXKG010000157.1:0-17059 GCF_040609555.1 Streptomyces sp. NPDC004658 | reverse complement strand
CCGCGACCATCCGCCCCGACCGGCGCCCGGCCGCCACCCGCGCCTCGATCAGCACGAGCCGGGCGTGCGTCTCCCACCACGTCCGGCGCTGCGCCGCGAACAGCCGTACGGCGACGGCGGCACGGGCTATGGCGGTGTGCGCGTCCCCCGCCGAACGGGCGGCCCGCGCGGCGGCCAGCAGCAACTCGGCCTTGCGGGTGGACTGCCCGCCGATCCGGTCCAGCAGCGCGATCGCCGCGTCCGCCTCGGCCAGCGCCTCCGGAGCGAGTCCCGCCGCCATCAGCACCTCGCAGCGCCGGATCGACAGGTTGTAGGTGGGGGTGCCCAGCTTGGCGTAGCGCTCCTCGGCCTCGTCCAGCAGCCGCAGCGCCGCCGGGATGTCGCCGGAGCGGAACGCGGCCAGGCCCCGGCTCTCCACCGCGTCCGCCTTGTCGTGCTCCTGGCCGGTGGTGTCCCACAGCCGCTCCGCCGCCGTGAAGTCCGCGGCGGCCCGGTCCACGGCGCCCAGCGCCAGGTGCACGGTCGCCCTGAGCGTCAGCGCCCGCGCGGTCCAGATGTCGTCGGCGACCTGCCGCAGGACGGGAAGGGCCCGCCGTACGTCCTCCAGGGCCTCGCGGTGATGCCCGAGCACCCACCACACATAGGCCCGCCGGTACAGCACCCGGGCGCGGGTGTGCCCGCTGCCCCGGGCGACGCCCCGCTCGAAGGACGCCAGCCCCTGGCGGGTGCGCCCCGCGTGCACCAGTGCGACCCCGAGGGTCGCGAGCACATCGGCCTCCCGGTCGGCCGACTCGGCGCGCGCGGCCAGGTCCCGGGCCCGCCGCAGATGCCTCAGCGCGATCCGCAGATCGCCGAAGTCCCGCTGCCAGATGCCCAGCACCTGGTGGGCGACGCTCGCCTGAACCGGTGACGGGGCGGCGCTCAGGACGTGTTCGGCACGCGCCCGGGCCTCGCCCGGATCGGCGAACACCAGGGGCAGCAGTTCGAGAACCGACTCGCTTCCCGCTGTCACGTCTCGCATGGTAGTGGCCTGTTGTATCAGACGGCGGTCCCGCGGCTCTCACTGTCGGACACCGTCTTGAGGGGGAGGACACCACATGGCACCACACCGATTCCACGAGCAGTTCCACCACATCCAGCGCTCCCTGCCGGACGTCCCCCTCACCATGGGACCGGACGACTCCGCCGGGTACTTCTACGAGAAGGGCGTCCTCCTCGTCCGGGACGGCGAGGAGGCCCTGTTCGTCGAGGACGCCGTGCGCACGCACTTCACCGAGACCCGGGGGCTGGTCCCCGACCACGTGCGACGCGTGGGCCCGCAGGCCGGCCGCACCGGCGTCACCCGCATCCGGGTCGGCGACCCGGCCGAGGGCGAGGACAGCGTGCCGCACGCCCTGCGCGCCGTGCGGGAGGCCGAGGACCGCCAGGGCCGCCGGCTGGCCGGCCGCAACCACGTGGTGCACATCGCGGGCAACGTCAACGCCTGCCCGGGCGACGAGCCGGTGCCCGTCCCGCGGACCGAGACCGCCAACCCCGCACCCGCCGAGGGCAGTTACGACCCGGCCACCGCGGTCGGCGTCCTCGTGATCGACACCGGGCTGGTGCACGACCACCGCTCCTACCCGCTGCTCGCCCACACCACGGGCGACGCCCAGCTGACCGAGACCGGTGCCGACGGCGTGCTCCGCCAGTACGTCGGCCACGGCACGTTCATCGCCGGGCTCCTCGCGGCCGTCGCGCCCAACACCGACATCACCGTGCGCGGCACGCTCAACGACGCCGGTGCCGTCCTGGAGTCGGAGTTCGGCGCCCTGCTCTTCGACGCGGTCGACCGGGGCGGCTGGCCGGACATCATCAGTCTCTCCGCGGGCACGCCCAGCGCGGACACCGACGGCCTGATCGGGCTGGACGCGTTCATGGCGGAACTGCGCGAGCAGCGCACCCTGCTGGTGGCCGCCGCCGGCAACAACGGCAGCGACACCCCGTTCTGGCCCGCCGCCTACGCCGGTCTGCCCGAGTACGCCGACTGCGTGCTGTCGGTCGGTGCCCTGCGCGCGGACGGCGCGTCCGGGGCCTGCTTCACCAACCACGGGCCCTGGGTGCGCGTCCACACCCCCGGCGAACGCCTCACGAGCGCCCTCACCGGCTTCACCGCGCCCGTGCCGTACGTCTACCAGCACTCCACCTACGACGCCTGCCGGTTCGGCGCCGCCGACTACGCCTGCACCTGCCAGTACCCGCGCCACACCGGCGCGCTGAGCGAGGGCCGGGAGAGCACCGGTGCCAAGCCGGACCAGGTGATGTTCGACGGCCTCGCGCAGTGGAGCGGCACGTCCTTCGCCACCCCGGTGGCCGCGGGACTCGTCGCCGCCCGGATGACGGCGTTCCGGGAACGCGACCCGCGCGCGGCCGGCGTCGGGCTGCTGGCGGCGGACGCGGAGCGGGCCGAGGTGCGCGGGGTGCCCGTGGCGGCGCTCCGCCCGCCCACCTGGCGCCCCGTGCCCGTGGCGATCCCGGCGCTGCCCGCATGACGGCCGGAACCCTCCGCTCCACGGCGTACGATGACAGGCCGTACACAAGGGGTGGAGCCGTGGACCGAACAGAGGTCGGCGCGTTGGTCCAGTCCGCCGTCGACGGGGACGCCGCGGCCTGGAAGGCACTGGTGGAAGGCATGAGTCCGCTGGTGTGGTCGGTGGTGCGGGCGCACCGGCTGTCGGACGCCGACGGACACGAGGTCTTCCAGACCACCTGGTTCCGCTTCGCCCAGCACCTGGGCCGCATACGGGAACCCGACAAGGCCGGTGCCTGGCTGGCCAGTACGGCCCGGCACGAGTGCCTGAAGGTGCTCAAGGGCCTGGCCCGGCTGACCCTGACCGACGACCCGCGGGTGCTGGACCGGGCCAGCGAGGACCGGACGCCGGAAGAGACGCTGATCGATTCGGAGGAGGCGGCGGACCGGGCCGAGCGGGTCCGCCGCCTGTGGCAGGAGCTGGACGGACTGGGCGAGCGCTGCCGGCAGTTGCTGCGCGTGCTGATGGCCTCGCCGCCGCCCAGCTACGGGGAGATCTCGGCCGCCCTCGGCATCGCGGTCGGCAGCATCGGCCCGCTCCGCCAGCGCTGTCTGCGCCGGCTGCGGGCCCGGATGGACGCGCGGGGTGCGGTGTGAACGGCGACGACGAGAGGCCCGAGGGGCCGGAGGAGTTCGCGGACGGGCTGCTGGAGGAGGAGCTGCGCCAGGCGGCCGCCGTCCTGGACCCGGTCCCGGCCGAGCTGGTGCAGGCGGCGCTGGACGCGTTCGCCCTGCACGACCTCGACGCCCGGCTCGCCGAGCTGACCTTCGACTCGCTCGTGGACGCGCTGCCCGTCAGGGGGGTCACGGACGCGCCGCGCATGCTCACCTTCCGCGCGGGCGAGGTGACCGTCGACGTGGAGGTCACCGAGGAAGGGCTGATCGGCCAGGTCCTGCCGCCGCAGTCGGCCCGCGTCGAGGTCCTCGGCGGCCCGCAGACCATCCGCGCCCCGCTCACCGCGGACTCCCTCGGCCGGTTCACCAGCGCCATCCCGCCGTCCGGCCCGTTCGCCCTGCGGCTGCGAACCGGCGCGGAGGTGATCGTCACGGAGTGGCTGCGGGCCTGAGGCCACCGGGGGCCGGTGCGGAAGACCGGCCCTTGCGCGGCCTCGCGGCGGGTCAGGGCTGGACGGTGTCGATGAGGGTTGCCAGGGCCGTGGCGAGCCGGTCCAGGCCCGGGCCGGCCGGGCCGCCGGGCTCCGTCATGTAGGTGTCCCGCCGGATCTCCACCATCAGCGCGCCGACCCGGGCGTGAGTGCCGTAGAACTCCAGCGGCACGTACGTCCCGGCGAACGGGCTGTCCAGGCCGGTCTCGCCGCAGCCGGCGAACGCCTTGCGGGCGGCCTCGGTCAGCTCCGGCGGGGTGTGGAAGGCGTCCGTGCCCAGGCACACCGGCGGGCGCGGCCCGCTGCCGTGCAGTTCGTACGGGAGCGGCTCGGCCGGGTACGAGTGCACGTCGATGATCACCGCGCGCCCGGTCGCGGCCAGCCGGCCGGCCACCGCCTCCGTCATGGCCGCGGCGTACGGCCGGAAATAGCGGGCGAGCAGAGGCTCCGGGTCGGTGCCGGCGGGCCGCAGCTCAGCCCGGTGGGTGGTCCGCGTGTACACCGCGCCCATGCCCACGGCGAGCATCTCCTCCCGCTCGTCCGGGAACCGCTCCGGGTCCACCACCAGCCGCGACAGCCGGTTCACGAACCGCCAGGGCCGGAGCCCGGCGAGCGCGGCGGCCCGCTCGGCGATCTCGGCGGTGTGCGCGTCCGTGATGTGGTCCAGCTCCCGCTCCAGCTCGGCGTCGTCCAGCACGATGCCGGCGCGCACGTCCCCCGGTATCGCCCGCGCCGAGTGCGGCACGTGCAGCAGCACCGGCGAGTCGGCGGCACCGGGGAGGAGGTCGAACGAGGGGGTGGTCTGGGACACCGGCTGCTCCTGAGGTGGTGGCGGGGGCGTGCACGATCAAGGTGCCATACGGCACTGACAACGGCCCCGCCCCCGCACGCCTCCGCCCCGCACGCCTCCGCCCCGGCCGGGAAACCCCGGCCGGGGCGGAGGACACGTCACCTCGCAGGCGTTAGCCGAGGGACGCCAGCGCCTCGTTCCAGGTGGCCGACGGGCGCATCACCGCGTCCGCCTTGGCCTTGTCGACCTGGTAGTAGCCGCCGATGTCGGCCGGGGAGCCCTGGACCGCGATCAGCTCCTCGACGATCTTCTGCTCGTTCGCGGCGAGGGTCTCGGCGAGCGGCGCGAACGCCTTCGCGAGGTCGGCGTCGTCGGTCTGCTTGGCCAGCTCCTGCGCCCAGTACAGGGACAGGTAGAAGTGGCTGCCGCGGTTGTCGATGCCGCCGACGCGACGGGTCGGGGACTTGTCCTCGTTGAGGAAGGTCGCCGTGGCGCGGTCGAGGGTGTCGGCGAGGACCTTGGCGCGGGTGTTGCCGGTGGCCGCCGCGTACTGCTCGAAGGACGGCACCAGGGCGAAGAACTCGCCGAGGGAGTCCCAGCGCAGGTAGTTCTCCTTGACCAGCTGCTGGACGTGCTTCGGCGCGGAGCCGCCGGCGCCCGTCTCGAACAGGCCGCCGCCCGCCATCAGCGGGACGACCGACAGCATCTTGGCGCTGGTGCCCAGCTCCAGGATGGGGAAGAGGTCGGTCAGGTAGTCACGCAGCACGTTGCCGGTCACCGAGATGGTGTTCTCGCCGCGGCGGATGCGCTCCACCGACAGCTTGGTGGCCTCGACCGGGGACAGGATGCGGATGTCCAGGCCCTCGGTGTCGTGCTCCGGCAGGTACTGCTTGACCTTGGCGATCAGCTGCGCGTCGTGGGCGCGCGTCTCGTCCAGCCAGAACACGGCCGGGTCGCCGGTGGCGCGGGCGCGGGTGACGGCGAGCTTGACCCAGTCGCGGATCGGGTCGTCCTTGGTCTGGCAGGCGCGGAAGATGTCGCCCTGCGCGACCGGCTGCTCGATCAGGACGTTGCCGGCCTGGTCGGTCAGGCGGACCGTGCCCGCGGCCGGGATCTCGAAGGTCTTGTCGTGGGAGCCGTACTCCTCGGCCTTCTGCGCCATCAGGCCGACGTTCGGGACCGAACCCATGGTCGACGGGTCGTAGGCGCCGTTGGCCCGGCAGTCCTCGATGACGGCCTGGTAGACACCGGCGTAGGAGGAGTCCGGGATGACGGCGAGGGCGTCGTGCTCCTGGCCGTCCGGGCCCCACATGTGGCCGGAGGTGCGGATCATGGCCGGCATGGAGGCGTCGATGATGACGTCCGACGGCACGTGCAGGTTGGTGATGCCCTTGTCCGAGTCGACCATGGCCAGGTCCGGGCCCTCGGCGATCTCGGCGTCGAAGGAGGCCTTGATCTCGGCGCCCTCGGGCAGGTTCTCCAGGCCCTTCAGGATGCCGCCGAGGCCGTCGTTCGGGGTGAGGCCGGCCGCCTTGAGGGTCTCGCCGTACTTCGCGAACGTCTTCGGGAAGAAGGCGCGCACCACGTGGCCGAAGATGATCGGGTCGGAGACCTTCATCATCGTGGCCTTCAGGTGCACGGAGAACAGGACGCCGTCCTGCTTGGCGCGGGCGACCTGCGCGGCGAGGAACTTGTTCAGCTCGGCGACGCGCATGACGGACGCGTCGACGACCTCGCCCGCGAGGACCGGCACGGACTCCTTCAGGACGGTGGTGGTGCCGTCCTCACCGACCAGCTCGATCTTGAGGGTGCCGTCCTCGGAGACGACGACGGACTTCTCGGTGGAGCGGAAGTCGTTCTCCCCCATGGTCGCCACGTTGGTCCGGGACTCGGAGGTCCAGGCGCCCATGCGGTGCGGGTGGGTCTTGGCGTAGTTCTTCACCGAGGCCGGGGCACGGCGGTCGGAGTTGCCCTCGCGCAGCACCGGGTTGACGGCGGAGCCCTTGACCTTGTCGTAGCGGGCGCGGATCTCGCGCTCCTCGTCGGTCTTCGGGTCGTCCGGGTAGTCGGGCAGCGCGTAGCCCTTGCCCTGGAGCTCGGCGATGGCGGCCTTCAGCTGCGGGATGGACGCCGAGATGTTCGGCAGCTTGATGATGTTGGCCGCCGGGGTCTTGGCCAGCTCGCCCAGCTCGGTCAGCGCGTCGGGGATGCGCTGGTCCTCGTTCAGGTACTCCGGGAAGACGGCGATGATGCGCCCGGCCAGCGAGATGTCACGCGTCTCCACGGGCACACCGGCCTGCGAGGCGTACGCCTGGATCACCGGCAGGAACGAATGCGTCGCCAGGGCCGGGGCCTCGTCTGTGTAGGTGTAGATGATGGTCGAGTCAGTCACCGGGTGCTCCGCTCCACGTCTGCAACATTGCTCGACATCAAGATATCTCGTGACCGGGGTCGGTTCGACAGGGGTCCTGGCCGGAAGAACCGCCGCCCGCCATCTCGCGCGCGATCCACCGGCAGATCACCTCCACCACGTACGCGTGTTCCGCGCGGGTCAGGGCGCGCCCCTCGGGGACGCCGTGCCAGCGCTGCAGGCAGCCCCGGCAGCAGGTGGCGGTGGCGTGCTGGGCCACGAACACCGGGTGGCCGCGGTACGGCGTCTGCCGGCCGTCCTTGTACGGCTCGGCCGGCGCCAGCCGCTTCGCGACCAGGTCGTACGCGTGCCACCGCAGGGTCGCCGGCCCCTTCAGGGCGGCGGTCGCCCGGTCCCGCCCGCGCAGGTGGAACCTCGCCCGGAACGGCTGGCGCGCGAGCGCGTCCAGCCGCCGGTCGAGCGCGCGGGGGTCCGGGGCCGGGGTGGTCATGCTCCTTCGAGCATACGTGCCGGTCAGGACTGCGCGGCCGGGCTACTCCGGGGCCTGCGACCCGGACACCGCGCCCTGTCCGCTCCGCTGCTGCGGGATCACCGCCGTGCCCTGCTGGAGGGAGACCGTGCGGGCCGGGGCCGGGATGCGGATGCCCTCCTCGCGGTAGCGGCGGTGCAGGCGCTTGATGAACTCGTGCTTGATCCGGTACTGGTCGCTGAACTCGCCGACGCCGAGGATCACCGTGAACCCGATCCGGGAGTCGCCGAAGGTGTGGAAGCGGATGGCGGGCTCGTGCTCCGGCACGGCGCCCGTGACCTCCGTCATGACCTCCGTGACCACCTCCGCGGTCACCCGCTCGACGTGCTCCAGGTCGGAGTCGTAGCCCACCCCGACCTGCACCAGCACGGTCAGCTCCTGCTCGGGCCGCGTGTAGTTGGTCATGTTGGCCTTGGCGAGCTGGCCGTTGGGGATGACCACGAGGTTGTTGGAGAGCTGGCGGACCGTCGTCTGGCGCCAGTTGATGTCCACGACGTAGCCCTCCTCGCCGCTGCTCAGCCGGATGTAGTCACCCGGCTGGACCGTCTTGGAGGCGAGGATGTGGACGCCCGCGAAGAGGTTGGCGAGCGTGTCCTGGAGCGCCAGGGCGACCGCCAGACCACCGACACCGAGGGCGGTGAGCAGGGGCGCTATGGAGATGCCCAGGGTCTGCAGGACGACCAGGAAGCCGATCGCCAGGACCAGGACGCGGGTGATGTTGACGAAGATCGTCGCCGAGCCCGCGACCCCCGAGCGGGACTGGGTCACCGAGCGGACCAGGCCGGCGATCACCCGGGCCGCGGAGAACGTCACCACGACGATCAGCCAGACCTCGAGCGCCTGGTTCACGTGGTGCTGCACGGCCCGGGTGAGCGGCAGTACGGCCGCTGCCGCCGCCGCGCCGCCCGCGATCGCCGCCCAGGGCACGACCGAGCGCAGCGCGTCCACGATGACGTCGTCGCCGCTCCAGCGGGTCCGCTTGGCGTGCTTGGCGAGCCAGCGCAGCAGGGTGCGCGACATGAAGGCGAGCACCAGGCCCGCCGCCAGGGAGATGCCGGCGAGGACGAGGTCGTCCAGGGTCAGCGCGCGGTTCACCGGTCACCTCCGGGGCGTGCGGCCACTGCGGAGAGCCGTTTGTGAAGTGTCGTCACGTTGTCACCTGCTCGAAGTCCGGGAAGTGCGACCGCGCCGGCCGGAGGAACTCCGGTGGCCGGCGCGCTCGTTCATCCTGCCGTATCCGGAACGCCGGTCCGAACCGGGACCGGCGCTCTTCGGGCAGCCGGCTCAGACGATGCCCTCCGCGAGTTCCGCCTGGTCGCGGTCGCTGCCGTACGCGGCGGTGGTCGGGGTGCCGTACGACCGGCGGGCGACGTACCACCAGACGCTGGCCAGGACGAGGACCACGGCGAGGGCGACGGAGGCGTAGTTCATCGTGTCCACCGTGACCGGCGACGACTGCGGCAGGCAGAACAGGACCGTCACGCACGCCACCCACACGACCGCGATCCAGCCGACCGGCTTGCTCCAGCGGCCCAGTTGCCACGGACCCGGCTGGAAACGGTCGCCCGCGCGCAGCCGCAGGAACACGGGGATGGCGTAGGCCGGGGTGATGCCGATGACGTTGATGGCGGTCACCGCGTTGTACGCCGTCGCCGAGTACAGCGACGGCAGGGCGAGGACACCGGCGACGACGACGGAGAGCCAGACGGCGGCGACCGGCGTCTGGGTGCGCCCGCTGACCTTGCGCCACAGGTGCGAGCCGGGCAGCGCGCCGTCCCGGCTGAACGCGAACACCATCCGGCTGGCCGCGGCGACCTCGGCGTTGCCGCAGAACAGCTGGGCGATGATGACCACGAGGAGCAGGGCGCTGGCGCCGTCGGTGCCGAGGCCGTCCAGCATGATCTGGGCGGGCGGTACGCCGGTGCCGGTGGTGCGCGTGGCGTCGTAGTCCTGGATCGCGAAGGTGAGACCGGCGAGCAGCACGAAACCGGCGAGCCACGACACCCAGATGGCGCGGACGATGCCGCGGGAGGCGGCCACCGAGGCGTGCGAGGTCTCCTCCGACAGGTGGGCGGAGGCGTCGTAGCCGGAGAAGGTGTACTGCGCGAGGAGCAGGCCGATCGCGGCCACGTACAGCGGGTTGTGCCAGCCGGTCTCGTTGACGAACTCGGTGAACACGAACGACGCCGACCGGTGGTGGTCGGGGACGATCACCAGCGCGCCGACGATCAGCGCGACGCCCGCCAGGTGCCACCACACGCTGACCGAGTTGAGCAGGCTGACCAGGCGCACGCCGAACAGGTTCAGCACCGCGTGCAGCAGCAGGATCGCGCAGAAGATCAGCATCGTCCTGCCGGGCGTCGGCTCGAAGCCCCACTGAAGGTTGGCGAACGCCCCGGTGAACAGGGCGGCGCCGTAGTCGATGCCGGCGATGGCGCCGAGCAGGCCGAGCAGGTTCAGCCAGCCGGTGTACCAGCCCCAGCGCCGGCCGCCGAGCCGGTCGGCCATGTAGTACAGGGCGCCGGAGGTCGGGTAGGCGCTGGTGACCTCGGCGAGCGCGAGCCCGACGCACAGCACGAACAGGCCGACGCCCGCCCAGCCCCAGAGCATCACGGCGGGACCGCCCGTGTTCAGGCCGAACCCGTACAGGGTCATGCAGCCGGACAGGATCGAGATCACCGAGAAGCTGATCGCGAAGTTGCCGAAGCCGCCCATGCGGCGGGCCAGCACCGGCCGGTAGCCGAGTTCGCGCAGCCGCTGCTCCTCGTCCCGCTGCGGCAGACCGGGGGAGGGGGCGGGTGAGGGATCGGGGGTGGGGGACACGCGGGGACCTCCTGGATCAACGGTTGTCGGACGGGCACGTGCAACGGGGTCGTTCAGGGGGCGGTGCGGGGGCTCCTCGGGGCGGGAGCGCTGCGCGGGTTCAGGGGCGGGGGCCCTCGGCGGCGGCCCGGCAGCGGTCCCGGGCCTGTACGAAGACGTCCACGGCGCGGTCCCGGTCCGGGGTGCGGTACATCCAGGGCGGTGGGGTGAAGTAGGGGCCGATCGCTTCGAACACCCGCGCGGCGTCGGGGAATTGCAGGGAACCCCACAGGGCGTGGGCCAGATGGTTGAGGTCGGTGAGCGCGCGCTCGGCGGCCTCCGTCCGTTCGAACCAGGAGTGCAGCGCCCGCCGCGCCTCCCGGACCGCCTCCTCCACCACCCAGTGCAGATCCAGCGCCGCGTCGTGCCCGCTGTCCCGGCGGTAGCGCTCGACCCGGACGTACAGCGGCAGCAGGTGCAGCGCGGAGCCGGGCGGGGCCTGGCCGGCGGCCCACTGCGCATACCCGGCGGCCTCCGCGAGCCGGCCCGTACCGCCCCGCGCGTACAGGAACTGGAGCATCCGGTGGTGGGCCTCGCGGTTGAAGGGGTCGCGCTTGCCGGCCTCGGCCAGCAGTCCCCAGGGGCCCGGCGGTAGCATCGGCTCCGGAGCGGCGGCCCGGTGCTCCTCCCAGCGCTGCTCCGGGTCGAGCTGGGCCAGCGCCAGCAGACACACCCAGGGCACCGGGTCCTGCGGGGCGGCCACGGTCGCCGACTGGGCGGCGTCCCAGGCCTCGATCCACAACTCGTGGGTACGCCGGTGTCGTTCCCGCCGGGCCCGCAGCGCACGCTCCACGCCGACGCGGGCGTGCATCACCACCGCGTGCGCGCTGTCCGGCTCCTCGGTGAGCCAGGCCCGCACCACGTCGGTACCGGCCGCGGCCGCCGCCAGCACCTGGGTGCGCTGCGTCCACTGCCACCACTGCGCGGTCTCCGCGAGCAGGGTGCGCATGGCCATCCAGCGGCCGGTGCGCAGGTCCTGGAGCGCGGCGCGCAGCGCGTGGTCGGGGCCGGCGGGGTCGTAGGAGGGGCGGGCTCCGTCTCTGGCCATCAGCCGCCGGCCCCCGGCCACGGGCGCACGGGCGAGGTGGCGGGGTGACGTTGCAACAGCCCTCCCCTGGGCGGTGATGAAGATGTCTCGGGTGGTCGGCGGTCACTATAGAGGCGCGGGTTCCGCCGGACCATTGTTGCCAAGTCAACAATCAACAGGGCGAGTTGGGCGATGAAGGGAAGACCTTGACTGCGGCCCGCGGCGGCGGCAGGCTGGCGCGGTGATCTTCACGGCCGGAGCGGAGGGCGCGGGACGGACGCGGGCGCGAGGCGCTCGGCCCGCTCGCGCGGAGGACGCGCGATGACCGGGCCGGTGCTCGCCGTCGACCAGGGCACGTCCGGCACCAAGGCGCTCGTGGTCTGCCCCGAACGCGGCGTCCTCGGCACCGGATTCGCCGAGGTGCGCCCCCGCCATCTGCCCGGCGGCCTGGTCGAGGTGGACCCGGTGCGGCTGTACGACTCGGTGGTGGAGGCCGGTCGGCGCGCGCTCGCCGAGGCCGGCGAGGACGTCGTCGCGCTCGGCCTCGCCAACCAGGGCGAGACCGTCCTCGCCTGGGACCCCGACACCGGCCGCCCGCTGACCGACGCCCTGGTGTGGCAGGACCGCCGGGCCGAGACCGTCTGCGCCCAACTCGCCGAGCACGCCGACGAGTTGCGGGAACTCACCGGCCTGCCCCTCGATCCGTACTTCGCCGCGCCGAAGATGGCCTGGATCCGCCGCCACCTCACCCGCGACGGCGTCGTCACCACCTCCGACGCCTGGCTGGTCCACCGCCTCACCGGCGCCTTCGCCACCGACGCCGCCACCGCCGGGCGTACCCAGCTGCTCGACCTCGACCGCGCCGAGTGGTCCCCGCGCGCCCTCGGCCTCTACGGCCTGGCCGGCGAACGCCTCCCCGAGGTGACCGACGCCGCGCACCGGGTCGGCACCACCCGCGCGTTCGGCCGCGAGATCCCGCTCACCGGACTGATCGTCGACCAGCAGGCCGCCCTGCTCGCCCAGCGCGTCACCGGGCCAGGCACCGCCAAGTGCACCTACGGCACCGGCGCGTTCCTGCTCGCCCACACCGGCGACCGCCCCCGGCGCGGCGACTCCGGCCTGGTCAGCTGCGTGGCCTGGCGGCTCGCCGGACACACCGGCTACTGCCTGGACGGGCAGGTCTACACCGCCGCCTCCGCCGTCCGCTGGCTCACCGACCTCGGCGTCCTCTCCAGCGCCGCCGACCTCGACCCGGTCGGCGGCACCGTCCCCGACAGCGGCGGTGTCACCTTCGTCCCGGCCCTCGCCGGACTCGCCGCCCCCTGGTGGCGCGGCGACCTGCGCGGCTCCCTCACCGGCCTCGGCCTCGACACCACCGCCGGCCACCTGGTGCGCGCCCTGTGCGAGGGCATCGCCGCCCAGGTCGCCGAACTCGCCGAGGCCGCCGCCGGCGACCTGGGCGCGCCCCTGACCACGCTCCGCGTCGACGGCGGCCTCACCCGCTCCGCGCTCCTCATGCAGACCCAGGCCGACCTGCTGCAACGCCCCGTCGAGGTGTCCGCGCTGCCCGACGCCACCGCGCTCGGCGCCGCCGCCCTCGCCCGCCTCGGCGCGGACCCCGGGCTGAGCGTCGCCGACGTCCTGCCCGACGGGAGACCCGCCGCCGTGTACGAGCCCCGCATCCCGGCCGACCAGGCCGCCGAACGCCGCGCCGGCTTCCGCGCCGCCGTCGCGGCCCTGCTCGACACGTGACCGTCACCGCGGCAGGGCCGCTGCCCACGACGCCGTACGACGTGGTGATCGTCGGCGCGGGTGTCGTCGGCTGCGCCATCGCCCGCGAACTCGCCCGCCGGCCCCGGCTGCGCGTCGCCCTCGTCGAGGCCCAGGACGACGTCGGCCAGGGCACCTCCAAGGCCAACACCGCGATCCTGCACACCGGTTTCGACGCGACGCCCGGCACCCTGGAGGCCCGCCTGGTCCGGGAGGGGTACGCGCGCCTCGGCGCCTACGCCGCCGAGTCCGGCATCCCCGTCGAACGGGTCGGCGCGCTGCTGGTCGCCTGGGACGGGGAACAGCTCGCCGCGCTGCCCCGGCTGGCCGAGAAGGCGGAGCGCAACGCCTGCCACGACACCTCCCTGCTGGGCCCCGACGAGCTGTACGCCCGCGAACCCCGCCTCGGCCCCGGCGCGCTCGGCGCCCTGCACGTCCCCGGCGAGAGCATCGTCTGCCCCTGGACGACGACCCTCGCGTACGCCACCCAGGCGGTCCGCGCCGGCGTCGACCTGCACCTCAACACCGCCGTACGGGACGTGAGCCCGTCGGACGGGCACCTGCTGACCACCAGCCGGGGCCCCCTGCGCGCCCGCCACCTGGTCAACGCGGCCGGACTGCACGCCGACACCCTGGACCGCGCGCTCGGCCACGACGACTTCACCGTCACTCCGCGCCGCGGCCAGCTCCTGGTCTACGACAAGCTCGCCCGCCCCCTCGTCCGGCACATCCTCCTCCCCGTGCCGACCGCCCTCGGCAAGGGCGTCCTGGTCGCCCCCACCGTTCACGGCAACGTCCTGCTCGGCCCCACCGCCGAGGACCTGCGCGACAAACGGGCCACCGGATCCACCGCCGACGGGCTGAGCGCGCTCCGGGACAAGGGCCGCCGCGTCCTGCCCGACCTGCTGGAGGAGGAGGTGACCGCCGTCTACGCCGGACTGCGCGCGGCCACCGGCCACGAGGACTACCGCATCACCGCGCACCCCGGGCAGGCGTACGTCACCGTCGGCGGCATCCGCTCCACCGGCCTGACCGCGTCCCTGGCCATCGCCGCCCACGTCACGGACCTGCTGGCCGACGGCGGCCTCGACCTCGGCCCGGTAAGGGAGCCGGACCCGGTGACCATGCCCAACCTCGGCGAGGCCTTCCCACGCCCCTACCAGCGCCCCGACCTCATCGCCGCCGACCCCGAGTACGGCACCCTCGTCTGCCACTGCGAGCGCGTCTCCCGCGGGGAGATCCGCGACGCCCTCGCCAGTACGGTCCCGCCGCGCAGCCTGGAGGGACTGCGCCGCCGCACCCGCGCCCGGGCCGGCCGCTGCCAGGGGTTCTACTGCGGGGCGGCGGTACGGGAGCTGTTCGAGCGGGGGGCGCGGCCATGACCGCTCCGCGTCACCCCGACCTCATGACGGCCCCGCGTCACGTGGACGTCCTCGTCGTCGGCGCCGGTCCCGCCGGACTCGCCGCCGCCGCACGGCTGGCCGCCGCCGGTGCCGGGCGCGTGGAGGTGCTGGAGCGGGAGACACGACCCGGCGGAGTGCCCCGGCACTGCACGCACGGCGGCTTCGGCACCTGGACGCACCCGCTGACCGGCCCCGCGTACGCCCGTCTGCTCACGGAGGCCGCCGAGCGCGCGGGCGCCACCGTCCGGACCGGCGTCACGGCGCTGGACTGGGCGCCGACGGGCCCCGTCCTCACCGCCGTCGGCCCCGGCGGCCCGGAGACCCTCGCGGCACGCGCCGTCGTCCTGGCCACCGGTGCCCGCGAACGCCCGCGCCCCGCCCGGCTGGTGCCCGGCACCCGCCCCGCCGGCGTGTACACCACCGGCGAACTCCAGCAGGCGGTCCACCTGTTCGGGCAGCACATCGGTACCCGCGCGGTCGTCGTCGGCGCGGCGGACGTCTCCTACGCGGCGGCCGGCACCGTCCGCACGGCCGGCGCCGAGGTCGTCGCCCTCGTCACGGAACACCCGCGCGCCCAGACCGGCCCCGTCCGCGCCGGGACGGCCCGGCTGCGCCACGGCGTTCCGCTGCTGACCGACACCACCGTCACCGAACTCCTCGGCCACGGACGCCTGTCCGGTGTCCGCGTCCGCCACCGGGACGGCCGTACGACCGTCCTGCCCTGTGACACCGTGGTCTTCACCGGCGATTTCGTCCCCGACCACGAACTGGCCCGGCGCGGCGGCCTCACCCTCGACCCCGGCACCCGCGGCCCCGCCGTCGCCGGCTCCCTCCACACCTCGCGCCCCGGCGTCTTCGCCGCCGGCAACGTCCTGCACGCCGTGGAGCCCGCCGGCACCGCGGCCCGCGAGGGCGCCCGCGCGGCCGGCGCGGTGCTGGACTTCCTGGCGGGCACACCCTGGCCGGCTCCGGGCGTACCCGTCACCGTCGAGCCGCCGCTGCGCTGGATCGCCCCGAACCGCGTCGTCCCGGCCACCCCGCCGAGCCGTCACTTCCTGCGCACCGGCACCCCACTGGACCGCCCGGTCCTGTACGTCCACCAGGACGGCCGCCTCCTCCACCGGGAACGACGCGGCACCGCCCTGCCCGACCGCACCCTGACCCTCACCGCCCGCTGGCACACCCGTGTCGACCCCGAGGGCGGGGCGGTACGGGTGAGCACCGGCTGAGGGCGCGCCGGAGCGTCGGTCGGTCCCCGAGTCCCGGGAACGGTTCGTTGCCGTCCGGCACCCGACGTTGCGCGCGGAGCCGCCGGCGGGCCCGTGGTTCACGAGTCCGCGAACGACCCGTGCCGTCCGGCGCCCCGATGCGAATCGGGCGGCGCATCCGGGCTCCCGGACAGTAACGCCCGTGCCCTACCCGGAGTGACGCGGCACCGCCCGGCCCGGCCGCACCCTCCCTCGCCGCCGGCGCCGGAGCAGGGGTCGGTTCACGAGTCCGCGAACGACCCGTGCCGTCCGGCGCCCGACGTGAAGCGGGCGGCGCCCTCCGCGCTCGCGGACAGCACGCCCGTGCCCCGCCGGAGTTCGCCGCGCAGCGCCGTCTCCTCGTCCTGGCCCTCCTGGTCCAGGACCGACGCCCGGTCACTGCGCAGGCAGGCCTGCGGGAAGCGGGCGATCCGCGCCGCCAGCGCCTCCGCCTCGGCGCGCGCGTGCCCGGCGGGGACCAGCCGGTTCACCAGACCCATCCCGTACGCCTCGCGGGCCGGGACCGGGCGGCCCGTGAGGATCATGTCCAGGGCCCGGCCGGTGCCGATCAGCCGGGGCAGCCGTACCGTGCCGCCGTCGATCAGCGGCACACCCCAGCGGCGGCAGAACACCCCGAACACCGCGTCCTCCTCGGCGACCCGCAGATCGCACCACAGGGCGAGTTCCAGGCCGCCCGCGACCGCGTGCCCGGCCACCGCCGCGATCACCGGCTTGGACAGCCGCATCCGGGTCGGCCCCATCGGCCCGTCGCCGTCCTCCGCCACCCGGTTGCCGCGCTCCGTGCCGATCGCCTTCAGGTCCGCGCCCGCGCAGAAGGTGCCGCCCTCGCCCCACAGCACCGCCACCCGGGCGCCGTCGTCCGCCTCGAACGCCCGGAAGGCGGCGGCCAGTTCGGCGGCCGTCGGACCGTCCACCGCGTTGCGGGCCTCCGGCCGGGACAGGACGACCGTGGTGACGTACTCCTCGCGTTCCGTGCGGACCGGCACGATGGTGCTCCTTCTCCGGGGGCGGCTCGAAGGGCCACTGTGCCTCAGATGACCTTCAGCCGCACCAGCGCGCCCAGCGTCAGCGCCCCCGGCACCAGCGGCAGCCACACGGTGATGATCCGGTAGGCCAGCACCACCGCCGTGGCCACCGCCGCCGGGCCGCCCACCGCGACCAGGGCCACGACCAGCGCCGCCTCCACGGACCCCAGCCCGCCGGGCGTGGGCACCAGGGCCACCGCGACCGTCGCGGCGAGGTAGGCCAGCACCATGTGCGCGGGCGGGACCGGAACGGCAGCCCGGGTCCACGACCTGCGGGAGATCGTCAACGCGATCCTCTATGTCAACCGCACCGGCATCCCACGCCCTCGGTCTGCTGCT
>NZ_JBEXKG010000156.1:0-17457 GCF_040609555.1 Streptomyces sp. NPDC004658 | reverse complement strand
CGCGCCGCGGTGCGGAGCGTTGGGTTCCGCCACGGCGCGGACCGGCCGGCGGGCAGGGGAGAGGCGCCGCGCGGCCGTCCTCGGCCGCCGGCTCGTCCCGGACTGCTTCCCGCGCACGTCGACTCGGCTCCTTCGGTGCGTTCACGTGGTGCCGGCCCGCCGGTGTGTGCCGCCGGGCCGGTGTCCGTGAGCCGCCTACCCCGAAACCCGCGGGACTCTCCTCGCTGTTGCGGACGTCACCCGTGCGTGCGACCGGCGGTGACGGCGGGAGGTCAGTTGGTCAGTCGCGCGCCGGTGCCGGGGCCTCCCGGCGGACCGGTACCGGGTCCGGCTGCGCGGAAGGACGGCGGCGGCGCAGCAGCAGGTGCCGTGCCGGGCGCTCCACCGCCTCGTACAGCACCCAGGACAGAGCCAGCGACACGGTGAACGCCGTCGCGGTGACCGCCAGCCCCGCCAGCGCGCCGAAGTGCGGCTTCTTGCCCAGCACCTCCGTCGAGGCGCGCAGCACCAGCAGGTGGATCATGTAGAAGGCGAACGACAGCTCCCCGAGCCGTACCATCCGCCGGCGCCGCCACAGGGACGGCAGCCCGTTCAGATCGGCGACCGCCGCCGCCGGGATGAGCAGCGCGAATCCGCCGACGGTGCACACGGTGGCGGAGTAACCGGGGGTGACCTGCGGCACCAGGAAGTAGCCGATGACGGCCAGGGCGAGCGACGCCTCCAGACCGGGGCCGCGCCAGCGGCCGAGCAGCACCAGCCGCGCGGTGACCGCGCCGAGCACGAACTCGGGCAGTCGCGCGGCGGGGAACGAGTAGAGCGAGTAGGTCCACCAGTGATGGGCGTCCGCCCAGGCCAGCACCAGGACCGCCGCCACCGACAGGCCGCCCAGCGCGGCCGAGCCGCGCGCCCGGAGCCGGCGCAGCAGCAGGATCAGCAGCGGGAAGGCGGCGTAGAAGAACGCCTCGCAGGCCAGCGACCAGCTCACCGGGTTCAGCGTCTGCCACCACGGGCGCCACCAGGAGTGCAGCAGCAGCGCGTTCGCCAGCGTCTGCTTCGCCGTCGGCCGTGCCTGGTGCGTCAGCGTGTACGCCATGACGAGGGCGACGGCGAGGGTGGCCAGGTGCACCGGGAAGATCCGGGCGATGCGCCGCCGCCAGAAGGCCGGCGCCCGGTCCCGGGGGCGCGCCGACCAGGTCAGGACGAATCCGGACAGGATGAAGAAGAACGACACTCCGGTGGCGCCTGCGCCGAAGGCCCAGGTCACCAGGCGGCCACCGGTGCCGCCGAACCAGCCGAAGTTGTGCACGTGCAGTCCGAACACCAGCAGCGCGGCCATCCAGCGCAGCCCGGTGAGGGACGGCAGGGAGGGGAGCGCGGCCGGTGCGGGGGACCCGGCGGTCGCCGCGCCGGTCCGGGCGGGCGGCGTCCGGAGCGCCGGGGTCGTCGCCGTGGTCATCACATCACCTGCCGCAGGGGATTCGCGTGGGGCATGAAGGGGAACGTTGCCCGCCGACCCCCGGTCCATCACGCGGCATGCGAAACATCACACGGGTGCCGAAGGACGGACCGGGGTGGATGCCACGGACGGCGGGACCCGGTGCACCCGCACGAGTGAGCACGCCCGCCGCGGTGACGGGTGCCCTCCGCGAACCCCCTGCGGATCAGCCGGCCGGCTCCTTGTTGATCTACGACCGGACCGCCGCCGGCCTGATCCGGTTCAGGCCGCGGCGCCCTGCCGGCCCAGGGCCTCGATCAGCTGCTCGCGGTTCATCTTCGACCGGCCCGGTACGCCCGCGGCGCCCGCCCGCTCGTACAGCTCCGTCTTCGACAGGGACGCGAGATCCTCTGCCGCCCGGGCCTGCTTGGCCTGCTTGGCGCGCTTGTCCGGCGTGGCCTCCCCGGTCTGCCGGGCCGGCGTGGTCCGCTTGCCGCGAGCGGGCTGCTTCCGGCTGCCGGGCTTCGCGCAGCCGCCCTTGCCGGCCCGGGACCGGCTCTGCTCGACACTGCGGCTGAGCGCCTCCATGAGGTCGATGACGTTGGTGGCCTCCGGCGGCTCCGGTTCGCCGACGACCTCCTCGCCCTCGCGCTTGGCCTCCACCAGCCGCTTGACGCGCTCCTCGTAGGTGTCGCGGTACGCGCGGGGGTCCCAGTCGATGGAGAGGGCGTCGATCAGCTGCTCGGCCGTCCGCAGCTCCTTGCTGTCCGCCCTGGTGCGCCGCTCCGGCAGCAGGTCCACCACATCGGCGGGGTCACGCACCTCGTCGGCCCAGTGCAGGGTGTGCAGGACCAGGACGGTGGGCTGCGCGCGCAACGCGGTCAGGTACTCCTTGCCGCGCATGGTGAGCGTGGCGATCCCGGCCTTGTCCGCGCGGTCCAGCGCCGCCCGCATCAGCTCGTACACCTTCACGTACTCCTCGCCGCGCGGGCCGACGTAGTACGTGCGGTCGAAGTAGACGGGCTCCACGTCGTGGAGGTCCACGAAACCGGCCAGGTCGATCACCCGCGACCGCCCCGGCGCGATCTCCTCCAGCTCCTCCGGCTCCACGACGACGTACTCGCCCTCGTCCAGCTCGTAGCCCTTGACGATCCGGTCGGCGGCCACCTCCTTGCCGGTGCGTTCGTTGACCCGCTTGTTGCGGATCCGGTCCGACGTGCCGCGCTGAAGCTGGTGGAAGTGCACGGTGTGGTCCTCGGTGGCGGTGTACAGGCCCACGGGGAGCGTGACCAGCCCGAAGGTCAGGACACCGCTCCAGATCGGTCTCGCCACGGCTCCTCGCCTCCCGTTCCAAAGCGTCTGCCTCTCCTGCCGAATCCGGAAAACCGGCAGCATGTTCCGGTATGTACTGATTAAATACTCCCTTGGTATCGTTGATAACGTGAGCAATAGATCGCTGATCCTGGAGGCGGCGACCGAACTGCTGGAGGCCTCGCCGACCGGGGACGTGGCCACCCGCGGCGTCGCCGAGAAGGCGGGTGTGCGGCAGCCGGTCATCTACCGCGTCTTCGGCGACAAGGACGCCCTCCTGGCCGCGGTCGTCGATCACGGGTTCACGCGGTACCTGGCCGCCAAGCGGGCCGCCGAGCCGACCGCCGATCCGGTCGCGGACCTGCGGCGCGGCTGGGACCAGCACACGCAGTTCGCTCTGGAGCACCCCAACCTGTACCGCCTCATGGCCGCCCCCGGGCCGGCCTGTGTACCTCGGGCGATCGGTGAGATGCACGCGCTGCTGCACGCCACGCTGGAGCGGGTGGCACAGGCCGGGCGTCTCGCGGTCGAGCCGGACCGGGCGGCCGACATCGTGATCGCCGCGAACACCGGCGTCGCCCTCACCCTGCTGACCCGGTCCGGCGCGCGGCCCGGCACCGAGCTGTCGGCGCGGGTCAGGGACCTGGTGCTGGCCGGAATCCTGACGCCGCAGGCGCCCGAGGGCGGCCCGTGCCCGCCGGTCAGCGTGGAACGGGCCGCCACCACCCTGGCGGCACTGCTGCGTCGCTCCCCGCCGCGGTCGTTGACGCCGGCGGAGCGAGCGTTGCTGGCCGAATGGCTCACCCGGATCGTCGACGAGGGCGCCCCACCGCCTGGATCTGGCGCCGATGCGTCCGGCGCCCAGGGTTCCCGCACTGGCGGGTCCCGCACCGAGGGTTCCCGCCCCGAGGCGTCCCGCACCGGTGGACCCCGCGCCGAAGGCACCCTCACCGGCGGATCCCGCACCACGGAGCGGAGCACGACGTGACGGCTGCCACGATGAAGACATCCACCACCGAGGTCCTGTCGCTCCGGCACCGGGGATCGCCCTCACCCCACCCGCTCTGGCTGGCCGCCCCGCTGCTGCTGGTCATCGCCATCCCGACGGCCGACGCGTTCCTGCCGCCGGACATCCATCTCGCCCACCTCCTGGTCGTCGCCACCGCGTTCACCGCCATGGCCTACGGCCCGATGGCCACCGCACTGGTCGGCGCGCTCTCCGTCCTCGCGCTGATCACCGCCGGGACGGAGCGGGGAACCCTCGTCACCGAGAGCGTGCTGGTCGAGCTGTGCACGCTCGCGGCGCTCTGCGCGCTGCTGGTCGTCTTCACCCACCTACGGGACCGGCGCGGGCGGGAACTGCTCAGGGCGCGTGCCGTCTCCGACACCGCCCAACGCGTCGTCCTGCGTCCGCTCCCCCCGCGCGCCGGGCCGCTGTCCCTCGCCGGCGAGTACCACAGCGCCGAGGCCGACACCTACATCGGCGGCGACCTCTACGCGGCGGCCCGGACCGCCCGCTCCACCCGCCTGGTCATCGGGGACGTCCGCGGCAAGGGACTCGCCTCCATCAGCGACACCGCCATCGTGCTGGGCGCCTTCCGTGCCGCCGCGCACCGGCCCATCCCGCTGCCGGAACTCGTCGCCTACGTGGAGGACGCCGTCCACTGGGGCCTCAACGAGTTCTCGGAAGTCGATCCGGACGTCGCGGAGCGCTTCGTGACCGCCGTCATGCTCGACATCCCGGACGACCAGCCGGTGGTGCACATGATCAGCTGCGGGCACCCGCCGCCCCTGCTGCTGGGCCGGTCGTCCGGGACGGCCACCGCGCTCCACGTCTGCGACCCGGCTCCGCCGCTCGGTCTGGGTGCCCTGTCCGACACCACCTACACGGCCGCGACCTTCCCCTTCCACGACGGGGACCGGATCCTGCTGTACACCGACGGGGTCACCGAGACCCGCGACAGCGACGGCACGTTCTACCCGCTCGCCGAACGCGTGGCGAAGCTGTCCGACCTCGACCCGGGTCCCCTCCTGCGCGAGATCGTCGCCGACCTGCGCGACCACGCGGGCGGACTGGTCCAGGACGACATGGCCATGATGGTCGTCCAACGCGACGGGGCGCCCGCCGCCGGCTGACGGACGCGGTCGCGCGGCCCGGCCGGGCCGGATGTCACAGCAGGTCTTCGACGGTGATCGGGATCCGCCGCACCCGGCGGCCGGTCGCGTGGTGGACGGCGTTCGCGATGGCGGCCGCGGCGCCGACCTGCCCGATCTCCCCGACGCCCTTGACCCCCAGCGGGTTGACCACGGCGTCGTCGACCTCGACCAGCTCCACGTCGACGTCGGGGGCGTCCGCGTTGACGGCGACCAGGTACTCGCCCAGGCTCGCGTTGGCCCAGTGCCCGGTGCGCGGGTGCATGTGGTTGGCCTCCAGCGGCGCCTGGCCCAGGCCCCAGAGCATGCCGCCCATCAGCTGGCTCCGGGCCGTCTTGGGATTGAGCACCCGGCCGGGAGCGAAGGCCCCGGTCATGCGCCGCACCCGGACCAGGCCCAGCTCCGGGTCGACGGCCACCTCGGCGAACTGCGCCCCGAACGTCATCATCGCGAACTCGTCGCCCCGGCCCGGCGGGCTCCATGTGCCGAGCGCCTCGGCGTCGGGCTGGAAGGTGCGCCGGAGCAGGCCGGCGTACGACTCGGAGGCCGTCCCGGCGGTCATCACGCCGTCCCGGACCACCACGTCGCGCGGGTCGGCACCGTGCAGCGGGGAGCCGGCGTCGGCGACGGCTCGGCGGACGAGCTGGTCGCGCAGGGCGGTCCCGGCACTGTGCACGGCGGCGCTGATCATGCCCGCGCCCGCGGAGCCCACCGCTGCCGCGATGGTGGGCAGGTCCGTGTCGCCGTTCTCGAACCGGCAGCGGTCCACGCGCAGGCCGAGGGCGTCGGCGGCGACCTGGGTCATGACCGTGGCGACCCCTGTGCCGAAGTCGGGGGTGGCTGCCTGGACGACCGCGGTGCCGTCGGCGTAGACGCGGGCCCGCGCGCGCTGCGGGCACCCGGGCGGGGCGACCGGATAGCCGGCGCTGGCCATGTCCGTACCCAGCAGCCAGTTCCCCTCGCGCCGCACACCGGGCCGGGGGTCGCGGCCCGCCCAGCCGAAGTCTCGGTGGTGCCGCCGGCGAGGTAGTCGCTGGTGGGGTCGGCGCTGACGGCGGCGACCGCGGTCGCGGGGTCGGTGACCCGGGAGTAGGCGATCGGCTGCACGGCAGGGCTCCTAGGTACCGTCGCGGACGGCGCGGATCGCGGCCCGGATGTGCGGATAGGCGGCGCAGCGGCAGATGTTGCCGCTCATCCCCTCCTTGATCCGGGCGTCGTCGCCAGCGTGGCCCTCCTTGAGCAGTGCCACCGCCGACATGATCTGGCCCGGCGTGCAGTAGCCGCACCGGAACGCGTGCTCGGTGATGAACGCCTGCTGCATGGCGTGCAGTTCGTCACCCTCCGCGAGCCCCTCGATGGTGGTGACCTCACGCCCCTCGCACGTCAGGGCGAGCGTCAGACACGCCAGTACGCGCGTGCCGTCCACCCAGACGGTGCAGGCACCGCAGGTTCCCTGGTCACAGCCCTTCTTGGCGCCGGTGAGGTGAAGATGCTCGCGCAGGGCGTCGAGCAGGCTGACGCGGGGCTCGATCTCCAGGGAACGCTCCACGCCGTTCACCGACAGGGTGACCCCGACCGGGCCCGGGCCCCGCTCCGCGAGCGTCTGCCCACGTTGGGTGAGGGATGGACCGCGTACAGACATGGGTCACCTCCAACGGAAGGGCGTTCTCATTCTGTACCGCCTGAAATGGGCCGCAACCGTACGAACCCGGGCCCCGCAAAGGGGTAGAGCCACTACCCCCTTCGGCGCTTGCCCCTGCCTTCCGGCCGACGCACGGTTGAAACGGAAATAAGTGAAAAAAGGACCGGCGGTCTGACGATCCCTCACGCTCCCATCCTTCTGACAATCCATCAGATACCCTGCACGGGAGACTAGTTATGCGTTCTGTCAAGTGGCCTCTCGCCGCCGTCGCGGGTCTCGCCCTCGCGCTGGGCGGTGCCGCCGCGTCGGCCTCCGCCGCTCCGGCCTCCCCGGCGGCAGCCCACTACACCGTCGATGACCACGGTGGCCATGGCGGCTACGGCGGCTACGGCGGCTACGGCGGCTACGGACGAGGCTATGACAACGTCCGGTACGACGACGATGACTACGGCTGGTACGGCGGCCACGGCTACGGCGGCTATGACCACGGCGGATACGGGCACGGTGGCTACGGCCACGACGGATCCGGCCACGGAGGTCATGGCGGTTACGGAGGCGGCCACGGCGGTGGCGGCCATGGTGGTGGCGGCCATGGCGGAGGTGGTCACGGCCGATAGTTCCGTCACCAGGGGGCCGGCACCGGGCCGGCCCCCTTCGGCGTGCCGGTGGCCACGGGCCAGCTGGCTGCCGTCAGCGGCGAGACCCCGTACCCGCAGCCGGGCGTTGCGGTCGCGCGGTGGCCTTCTCGGCCCGGTGCCGGGCCTTCCGGAGTGCGCGGTCGGCCTGTCGCTCGCGGTCTCGCGCGTTCCGCTGCGCGGTTCGGGCCCGCTGTTGTTCCTCCGCGGCGTCCCGCAGCCGCTGCCGCAGCTCGCGGACCCGTGCCTCCGCGTCGTTCAGCCGCGCGCCGGCCTCCTCCGCCGCGCGCGCGGCGGCGCCGGCCTCCTCCTCGCGTGCGCGCAGCTCCCGCTCGGCCTCGCGGGCCTCGGCCAGGCGTCTGCGCTCTTCCTCGTCCTCCCGGGCCTTGTCCTTCCGGACCTTGCCCCCCGGCCCGCCCTCGCCCCGGGCGGGCTTCTCGGGTGCGGGAGGGGGCCGGCGTCCGAGCAGGGCCTCGTCGGCCGTCGGGAACCCGGCCATCGAGCTCAGCGGCTTCACCAGCCGGCCCGTCGCCCACTCCCGGCCGGCGTCCGGATCGGCGAGGGCGGCGTGCAGGGTCCCCTCGACCTCGCGCTGGACGCCCTCGCCGACCGGATGCCCCGCCTGCGCGGCCAGCTGCCGGGCCTGCCGTCCCAGTGCGCCGATCACCTCGTTCTGCCGACGGCCCAGCCTGCGCAGCTGCGGCCCGTCCAGCTCGCGGTGCGCGCGGCGCAGCTCCTCGCCGAGGCCGAGCAGCGTCCGCACCTCTTCCGGCTGCCGGCGCACCAGCAGGTTGCTGACCCAGGCGGCCAGGCTCGGTCGCCGCAACCCGCCGATCTCCTTGGCGAGGGCCTGGTCACCGGCTTCGCGGGCGTCCCGGGCACGGCGGTCGCGGGCGGCCACGAACTCCTCCGGCCGCAGCCCGTACAGCTCGTCGGCGACAGCGTCCAGGTCCATGAGCGTCCCTCTCGACGGCCACCTCCATGACCGTCTCCGAGTTTCTCACCCGGGGGTGCCGTGGACTCCGTGGCCTCGTGTGCCGTGAAGTGCGGGTCACCGGTTCG
Organism: Streptomyces sp. NPDC004658; assembly: GCF_040609555.1. Lineage (NCBI taxonomy): Bacteria > Bacillati > Actinomycetota > Actinomycetes > Kitasatosporales > Streptomycetaceae > Streptomyces > Streptomyces sp. NPDC004658. The sequence goes on along the minus strand of NZ_JBEXKG010000156.1, from coordinate 9,218 downwards.
GGGGACTGCCCGGCTCGCCGCGCGGATCGGGCCCGTCCGGGGCATCATGATGCGGGCACGCCCGGGACCGGCTTCCGGCCGGGCCCGCAAGGCGTGTGCGGGAGCAAGCGCCCGGCGTGGGGTGGCACGGGTGGGGAGGTGGGCGCGGAGGTGGACGCGAGGCGACGACACACGGCCAAAATTGCATCCTTCGTTTTCTTGAATCCCTCGTGTTTATGAGGATAGGTTCGCCGCATGACCGCCTCCCCGACCCCGACCACCGCCGAGGAGCTCCGCGGTGCCGGCCTGCGCGTGACGGCAGCCCGCGTCGCGCTGCTGGAGACCGTCCGGGACGGCGACCACCTCGGCGTCGAGGCGATCGCCTCCGGAGTCCGCGATCGCGTAGGCCACATCTCCCTGCAAGCCGTCTACGAGGCCCTTCACGCGCTGACCGCGGCGGGTCTCGTGCGCCGTATCGAGCCGGCCGGCCACCCGGCCCGGTACGAGGGGCGTGTGGGCGACAACCACCACCACATCGTGTGCCGGTCCTGCGGCGCGGTCGCCGACGTCGACTGTGCCGTCGGCGACGCGCCCTGCCTGACCGCCGCCGACGACCACGGCTTCGCCATCGACGAGGCCGAGGTCGTGTACTGGGGCCTGTGCCCCGACTGTTCCACCGGCCGCAGTTCCTGAGCACCGAGTTCCGCACAGTTCGGAAGGATTGCCATGACTGAGAACCACGACGCGATCGTCACAGACGCGAAGTCGGAGGAGGGGAGCGGCGGTTGCCCCGTCGCCCATGACCGGGCCCTGTACCCGGCCCAGGGTGGTGGCAACCGCCAGTGGTGGCCGGAGCGGCTCAACCTGAAGATCCTTGCGAAGAACCCGGCCGTCGCCAACCCGCTCGACGAGGACTTCGACTACGCCGAGGCCTTCAAGTCGCTCGACCTCGCGGCCGTGAAACGTGACATCGCCGAGGTGCTCACGACGTCGCAGGACTGGTGGCCCGCCGACTTCGGCAACTACGGCCCGCTGATGATCCGCATGGCCTGGCACAGCGCGGGCACCTACCGCATCAGCGACGGCCGTGGTGGCGCCGGAGCCGGCCAGCAGCGCTTCGCCCCGCTCAACAGCTGGCCGGACAACGGCAACCTCGACAAGGCCCGCCGTCTGCTGTGGCCGGTCAAGAAGAAGTACGGCCAGAGCATCTCCTGGGCCGACCTGCTGATCCTCACCGGCAATGTCGCCCTGGAGACCATGGGCTTCAAGACCTTCGGCTTCGGCGGCGGCCGTGCGGACGTCTGGGAGGCGGAGGAGGACGTCTACTGGGGTCCCGAGACCACCTGGCTGGACGACAAGCGCTACACCGGCGACCGCGAGCTGGAGAACCCGCTCGCCGCCGTGCAGATGGGCCTGATCTACGTCAACCCCGAGGGCCCGAACGGCAACCCGGACCCGATCGCCGCGGCCCGCGACATCCGTGAGACGTTCCGCCGCATGGCGATGAACGACGAGGAGACCGTCGCCCTGATCGCCGGCGGCCACACCTTCGGCAAGACCCACGGCGCCGGCCCCGCCGACAACGTCGGCCCCGACCCCGAGGCCGCCTCGCTGGAGGACCAGGGCCTGGGCTGGAAGAGCACCTACGGCACCGGCAAGGGCGGGGACGCCATCACCTCCGGCCTGGAGGTCGCCTGGACCAGCACCCCGACCCAGTGGAGCAACGGGTTCTTCAAGAACCTGTTCGAGTTCGAGTACGAGCTGGAGCAGAGCCCGGCCGGCGCCCACCAGTGGGTGGCCAAGGACGCCCCCGAGATCATCCCGGACGCGCACGACCCGTCGAAGAAGCACCGCCCGCGGATGCTGACCACCGACCTGGCGCTGCGCTTCGACCCGATCTACGAGCCGATCTCCCGCCGGTTCTACGAGAACCCGGAGGAGTTCGCGGACGCCTTCGCCCGCGCCTGGTACAAGCTCACCCACCGCGACATGGGCCCGAAGTCGCTGTACCTCGGCCCGGAGGTCCCGGAGGAGACGCTGCTGTGGCAGGACCCGCTGCCGGAGCGCGAGGGCGAGCTGATCGACGACGCGGACATCGCCACCCTGAAGACCAAGCTGCTCGAATCGGGCCTGTCCGTGTCCGAGCTGGTCACCACCGCCTGGGCGTCCGCCTCGACGTTCCGCGCCAGCGACAAGCGCGGCGGCGCCAACGGCGCCCGCATCCGCCTCGCCCCGCAGCGCGGCTGGGAGGTCAACGACCCCGACCAGCTGGCGCAGGTGCTGCGCACCCTGGAGAACGTCCAGCAGGAGTTCAACGCCTCCTCCGGCGCCAAGAAGGTCTCCCTCGCCGACCTCATCGTCCTCGGCGGTGCCGCCGGCGTGGAGAAGGCCGCCAAGGAAGCCGGCTACGAGATCCAGGTGCCCTTCACCCCGGGCCGCGTCGACGCGACCGAGGAGCACACCGACGCCGAGTCCTTCGAGGCGCTGGAGCCGACCGCGGACGGCTTCCGCAACTACCTCGGCAAGGGCAACCGCCTGCCGGCCGAGTACCTGCTGCTCGACAAGGCGAACCTGCTGGGCCTGAGCGCCCCGGAGATGACCGTCCTCGTCGGCGGCCTGCGCGTCCTCGGCGCCAACCACCAGCAGTCGCAGCTCGGCGTCCTCACCACGACGCCCGGCGTCCTCACCAACGACTTCTTCGTCAACCTGCTCGACATGGGTACGACGTGGAAGGCGACCTCCGAGGACCAGACCACGTTCGAGGGCCGCGACGCCGCCACCGGCGAGGTGAAGTGGGCCGGCAGCCGCGCCGACCTCGTCTTCGGCTCCAACTCCGAGCTGCGCGCCCTCGCCGAGGTCTACGCCAGCGACGACGCGAAGGAGAAGTTCGTCAAGGACTTCGTCGCCGCCTGGAACAAGGTCATGAACGCGGACCGCTTCGACCTGGTCTGACCGACCGGTTCCACCCCGCCCGACCCGTCGGGCGGCACGTCCGGGTCCGCCCCGCAGGGCGGGCCCGGACGTCGGCGTACGACGGCCGGCCCGCGCGGTGCGCGCTGTGGCCCCCCCCGTTCCGCTGGACGCGGGACAGCCGCCTACGAGCGCAACGCTTCGAACGCCTCCCGTCCCGCCACCCCGATCGCGAGGTCGATGTCCGGAGCGAGTCCGGCCCGCCGCCCCGCCCGGGTCAGCGCGGCGATCGCCACCCGCTCCCCGGACTCCGCCTCCACGACGCCGATCTCGTGCCTCAGGTGCAGGAACGTGCCCGTCTTCCCGCTCCACCGCAGTGTGTCCGTCCGCAACTCGCTCGCCAGCCGCTGCGTGAACACCTGGAGCCCCATCAGCCGCCGCAGCTCCGCCGCCGCACCGGGACCGGCGATCCCGTCGCCCCACACGCGTTCCAGCAGGCCGACGAGCGCCGCCGCCGAGCCGGTGTTGGCATGAGCCGGGTCCAGGGTCTCGATGGTGTGCCGGCCCGCCGCCTCGTCCCGGACGGCCAGCTCCAGGGCGAGGGAGAAGTCGTTGCCGGCGGCACCTGCGGCGCACTCGTACAGGTGGTTCATCCGGTGCCGCATCCGGATACCGTCGCAGCCCCAGGCGCGCAGCCGCGCGTCGACGTCCGCCACCGGCACCAGGTCGAGCAGCGCGTCCGCGGCGGCGTTGTCGCTCACCGACAGCATGAGCGTGAGGAGGTCGCCGACGGCCACGGTGGCCGGGTACCGGAAGGCGGCGAGCCCGGTGGGACCGACGCTGCTGGTGCCGGGGTCCACCGTGACCGGGTGCGCCGGATCGAGGTCCCCGTGCGCGATCCGGTCCAGCACGACCAGGGCGAGCGGGACCTTCACCACCGACGCCAGGGGGACCGGCTCCTCGATGTCGAAGCCGAGTTCCTCGCCGGTGCCGAGGCGACGGGCGAGGAAGCAGCCCCGGACACCGAGCGCGGCCCAGTCCGCGGCGACGGCCTCGGCGACGTCGAGAAGGGCGCTGTCGCCACCGACGTACACCGGCCGGTGCACGGCGCCCGTACCGACCGGTGAGCGGCTCGTGGTGTTCCTCGCCGAGCCCCCTGCCCCGCTCATCCGCGAGCCGCCAGCCGCGCGCGACCGTCCTCGCCACCGGACATCGGCCCCGCATCCCCACGCCGGACGGGCACCGCGCCCACGGCGGACGCGAGCAGCGCGGCCAGCCAGCCCGGTACGGCTCCCGTACCGTCGCGGCCCGGGGCGGCGCTCACGTCGTACCCCCGGTGCAGGGCGTGGTCGGCCAGCGGCCTCCAAGGGGCCCCGTGCCGGCGCGCGAACGGTTCGGCGCACAGCAGCAGCGCGTTCCCGGCCAGTGTCTCGGCGAGCGCGGTGGCCGCCGGCCCGGCCGGCCGTATCCGGCTCTCGGGCAGTCCGGCGCGCGCGACCGCCCGCAGCAACCGGTCCTCGAAGTACGGCACTTGGTCCTCCACCAGCAGCAGGAGCGGCGCCGGGACGGTAGCCGGGGCGGTGCGACCGCGGCGCGGCCGTAGCTCGTCGAGGTGGACGGCGCGCCCCGACCCCCCGCTCCCGCAGTCCTCCGGCCCCGGCGCGGACGCCAGCCCCAACGGCACCCGCAGCGGGGCCCCTTCGGGAGCGGCCCGCACCAGCGCGTATCCGAGCGAGCCGTCGGCCAGCCCGGAAGCCCGCTCCAGGGGCGGCAGTTCCCGCATGCCGAGGGTGATCCCCTGCTCGGTGCCGGCGCGGATGGCCCGCGCCAGCGCGGCCGGGGCGCAGTCCGCGGGCACTCCGACGGCGCACACCCGGGACCGCCGGGCCGAGCGGGCGACCTGCCGCAGTCGCTGGGCCCGGTCCAGCACGTCCCGGGCGTACGGGAGCAGCAGCACCCCCAGCTCGGTGGTCGCGATCTGCCGCCGGGACCGGTCGAACAGCGAGCCGCCGACGTGCTCCTCGAGCGTCTTGATACGGCGGCTGAGCAGAGGCTGGGCGATTCCGAGCCGGTCGGCCGCCCGGGAGAAGCTCGCCTCGTCGGCCGTCGCCACATACGCCTCCAGGTGTGCCAGGAGATCCATCCTGCACTCATATCAATGCGGTATGGGATCTTCAAAGTTCTCTCTTGGACATGAGTGGGTCGCCGCTGTTTCGCTGTCCCCGTCCCGATGACCTACGGCGATGACCGGCCCCACGACGCGCCGGTCCGGGAGGACTTCGCCATGACCGACCTCGACCGCCCCACCCGGCTGCCGCGCCGCCGCCTGATCAAGGCCGGCCTCGCGCTCACCGGCGTCGCCGCGGCCACCACCGCGCTCGCCGCCCCCGCCGCCTCCGCGGCCCCGGACGCCGGACCACGCGCCGCACAGGGGGAGCTGGCCGAGTTGGAGCGGCGCCACGGCGCCCGGCTCGGCGTGTACGCGCGCAACGTCCGTACCGGGCGGACCGTGTCCCACCGGGCGGGGGAGCGGTTCGCGATGTGCTCCACGTTCAAGGCGTTCGCCGCGGCGGCGGTCCTGCGCGACCGGTCCGGCTGCGCGCCGCTGGACCGGGTGGTGCACTACCCACCGCACGACCTGCTGCCCAACTCGCCGCGCACGCAGGAGAACCAGGCGACCGGCATGACCGTGGCCGACCTGTGTGCGGCGGCGATCCAGTACAGCGACAACGCGGCCGGCAACCTGCTGCTCCGGGAGCTGGGCGGTCCGGCCGGCCTCACCCGTTTCCTGCGGTCGCTCGGCGACGGGGTGAGCCGGCTCGACCGGTGGGAGCCGGAACTGAACACCGCGGTCCCCGGGGACCCGCGCGACACGACCACCCCGGCGGCGATCGCCGCGAGCCTGGAGCGCGTCGCCCTGGGCCGGGCACTGGCCCGCGCCGAGCGTGAGCGGTTCGTCGGCTGGCTGAAGGGCAACACGACCAGTACGGCACGGTTCCGCGAGGGGCTGCCGAAGGAGTGGGTCGTGGCGGACAAGACCGGTACCGGCGACTACGCGTCCGCCCACGACATCGGCGTGGCCTGGACGACCCGGCGGACCCCGCTCGTGCTGGCCGTCCTGTCCAGCAAGAACACCCCGGACGCTCCGGTGGACGAGGCGCTGATCGCCGAGGCGGCCGCCGTCGTGGCCCGCACCCTCGCCCCCGGCGAGTGACCGGGGGAACGCGGGAGGCCGCCGGCGGCCTCCCGCCTCCGTCTGTCAGCAGGTGGAGTTGGTCTGGGTGAGCAGCCCGAGCCGCCACGGCAGACTGTTGTAGTCACCGCTCGCGTTCGGGTTCAGGCCCTGGTACAGGTACTGCAGCTTGCACGCGGGGATCGTGAGCGTCTGGTCGTACCCGGCGCGGATCATCTCGCCGTGGCTGATGTCCTTCGTCCAGGCGCCCGACGGGAAGGACACGTTGCTCGCCCGCGCGAACGGGTTGCTCTCGGACGCGGCCAGCGGGCTCCAGCTGCCGGCCAGGCTGCCGAAGGTCCAGGAACGGAAGTACCGCCGCCCGTCGGAGCCGATGGCCTCCACGAGCAGCAGGTACTGGTTGCTGCCCTGCACCTTGTAGACGTTGCTCGCCTCGAACAGGGCGTACTTGTCGGAGTCCTGGGCGGCGATCACGGTGTTGGTGAACCCGTTCGGGAACTGGCCGACCGTGGTCTGCGAACGGTAGAGGTGCCCGTTGTCGTCGGAGGAGAACAGGTAGCAGTTGGCGCTGTCGCAGATCACCCACATGTCGACCCAGTAGCCGCTGCCGATGTTCTGCTTGATGATGTCCGGCATGGACGAGTAGAAGTTGCGCGGCGCGCTCCAGCCGTTCGGGTTGCTGATGTCGGGGTTGGTGGAGTACGACGCGTTGCCCGTCTGGTAGACGAGGTACCAGAGCTTCTGCGGCGCGTAGTAGAACACCTGGGGCGCCGCCCGGTACCCGCTGCCGATGGCCGTACGGTCCAGGTAGTGGTGCGTGGCCGAACCCGCCTGCGACCAGTCGCTGAAGCTCAGGTACACGAGGTTGTAGCCGGAGGCGCTGGCGACGCTGGCGAACACGTGGTACTTGCCGTTGTAGTAGACGACGGACGGGTCCTTGATCCCGGCGATGTTGTGCGTGGCGTCCGGCTTCGGCGAGATCAGCGCGCCGCTGGACGACCAGCTGAAGCGCGCGGGCAGCGCGGCGGCGGACGCGGGGGTGGTGGCCGCACGGGTGGTGGCCGCCGTACCGCCGAGCGCGGTCAGCACCGCGCCGTACGCCGCCTTCTTGTTCCCCGCGCCGTCGAACAGCAGGGGGTTCTCGCCGCTGCGCCAGGAGTCGCTGTCGCGGATGCCCCACACGGTGATGCCGGCGCAGCGCGCGACGCTCCCGCACGCCTTGACCGTGTCGGCGTACGCGGTCGCCGGTGCCTGCGCGATGTCCAGCTCGGTGATCTGCACGTCGACGCCCAGGGCGGCGAAGTTCGCCAGGGTCGTCCGGAAGCTCGCGGGCGGCCCGGACGAGCCGAAGTGGCTCTGGAAGCCGACGCAGTCGATCGGCACGCCACGGGAGGTGAAGTCGCGCACCATCCGGTAGACGGCCTGGGTCTTGGCGTCCGACCAGTTCTCGATGTTGTAGTCGTTGTAGCAGAGCTTGGCCGAGGGGTCGGCCGAGCGCGCGGTGCGGAAGGCGTCCTCGATGTAGCCGTCGCCGAGGACGTTCTGGAAGACGGAGGCGCGGCGCGCCCCGCTCCCGCCGTCGGCGAACGCCTCGTTGACCACGTCCCAGGCGTAGATCTTGCCCTTGAAGTGGGACAATTCGGTGGTGATGTGGTTGCGCACGACGCTGCGCAGGGTGGTGGCGTCCGTGATCGCGCCGACCCAGCCGGGCAGTTGGGAGTGCCAGACGAGGGTGTGGCCGCGGACGCGCTGCCCGCGTGCGGTGGCGTGGCCGACGATCCGGTCGGCTGCCGTGAAGGTGAAGGAGCCCCGGGAGCGCTCCGTGGCGTCCCACTTCATCTCGTTCTCGGGCGTGACCGCCGTGAACTCACGGTCCAGGAGCGCGCTGTACGTGCCGTCGCCGAGCTTTCCGGCGGCGACCGCGGTGCCGAAGTACCGCCCGGACTGGGCGGCCTGGGCGCCCAGGGTGCTGGCCTGGACCGGTGCGGGCTGTGCGCCGGCCGTTCCGGCCACCGCGAGGGTGGCGGCGACGAACGCGCCTAAGAGGGAGGCCAGGCGTCGGCCGGGCCGTGGGGGACACTTCATGACTCTCCTCGTACGGTCGATCGTTGCGGGCGCCACGGAATTGGCATGGGCATGACATACCAGGGGAGCGGAAACCGCTGTTTGACGGGCCGAACAACGGTCGGTGCCCCGGATGCACTGGATGATAGGAGGGGGTGCCGGGCCGTCAATACCCCTCGCATCATTCGATGCTGGCTGCGAATATTTCGAAGCGGTTCAGCCGACCGGATCACCGGCGGACACCGGGTGGACCTCCAGGTCCGCCGTGGCCAGCAGGTCGCCGATCAGCCGCGGCGAACCGCCGACGTACGTGCTGACCAGATCCACGTCCCCGCCCACGATCCAGGCGCGGTCCCGGGGCCACCACAGGTCGGGAAGCTCGGCGAACTCGTCCAGGGTCACCGGGGAGACGACGTCGGCCAGCCGGCCGGCCAGGAGGACCTCGTACCGGCCCGGCGTCTCGAACACCGGGAAGCGGCCCCAGTCCCAGCGGCCGTACCCGCTCCACAGACCGAACCAGCACCGGTCGGGGGTCCCTGTGTGCCGGGCGAGGACGGGCAGCAGCGCCCGCGCCACATCGGGCGGTGTCGGCCCCTCCCCGGGCGGCTCGTCCCAGACGCCGGGCAGACCGTGCTCGAAGCGGTGGACGTGGTCCTCGTCCGCCCCGATGACCTCGTGCCAGCGGGAGACCGGCGTGACGCGCGTGCCGTGGGCGGCGGCCACCGTCGACCAGGCCACCGGCCGCTCGTCCAGCCGGGCCGGGTGCAGGATCCGCGCGTAGGCGGCGAAGCCCGGTGCGGCGACTCCCGCCACCGTTGCGAGCGAGCCCTGTCCCGGTCCGGTCAGCCAGCCGGCGGGGGAGAGGTCGCCGGTCCGCACCCTCAGCCGGCCGTACCACTGCGGAGCGGGCTCCTGGTCGACCAGGCGGTAGTCGTTCACCCCCACAGTGTGCCGTGCCACGCCGGGAGCGGCCGACCGGGGCGGAGTCGATCCACGCCTCGTCCAGGGACAGCAACCACCATGCTGCGGTGCAGATCACTGCGGTGGTGAGGGCCAGGACGTCCAGCAGCAG
>NZ_JBEXKG010000155.1:3796-17575 GCF_040609555.1 Streptomyces sp. NPDC004658 | reverse complement strand
CGCGCGCTTCGCTCCGCGAAGGCGACGCGCCGCCGCTACGCGGCGGATTCCGCGCAAGCGCGGAATAAGCCCGGAACTCCGTTCCGGGACTCGACCGCTGACGCGGTCGAGAGGAATCCGGCTCCGCCGGATTCCCGCCCGGTGCCGGGCCGCTCCGCGCCCCGTCCCCGGGCGGACCGCGTGCGCTCCGCGCACGCCTAAAGCGGCAGCAGCAAGGGGGAGAGGTCGACGTCGGTTGCCGACTGCCGGACTGACGGAGCGTCATCCAGCTCGGCCCCACCGAGGCTCGCAACCCCCCAACTCGGGCCCCAACAAGCAGGAGACTACCACCCCGACACCCCGCATGACAGCAGAACAAGCCAATCTGACGAACCTTCCCCAACCGTCGTGCGTCATGATGCACGCTAGGGATAGAGTCTGGGCTCAGCACGCACCTCCTACCCCGGACCCTCCCCTCATCACACGCGGAGAAATATCGGTCCGTCAGTACCACTGCCGACAACGGGAAATATCCACTCGTCACCTCTGGATAACCGAGCAGAAAGCGGGTCTCTGAATGCCTCACATGGAATTGCGACCGCATCAGGCGGAAGCCGTGGATGCCGTGGTGAATCACCTTCAGGACCCACCCGGAGGACGTATCCCCCCGGAGGGACTGCGAACGCAGGTAATCGCCGCTACCGGATCGGGCAAGACACTGATTGCAGTGGAATCGGCGCGGCGGCTTTCCGCGCGGCGCGTCCTGGTCCTGGTGCCGACGCGGGACCTGCTGACCCAGATGGCCGGCGCATGGCGCCGGGGCGGCAGGCGGGGCGCCATGGTCGGGGTGTGCGACCTGCGGCCCGAGGAGAGTGACGGCATCCCCTGCACCACCGACCCGGACGAACTCCTGTCGTGGGTGCAGGACCTGGAGCAGGTGACCGTGTTCGCGACCTACGCGGCGGTGGGTCTGGGCAAGCTCCAGCGCGCGCACGAGGCGGGTCTGCCGGTGTGGGACCTCATGATCATTGACGAGGCCCACAGGACAAGTGGTGACGGGTTGAAGCCGTGGGCGGCGGTGCACCATCAGGCGCGGATTCCTGCGGTGCGACGGCTCTACATGACCGCCACGCCCCGCGTATGGGAGGCCGAGGGGGAGCAGCCGCGGTTGGTGGCGTCCATGGACCGGGACAGCCCAGTCTTTGGGCCGGTGGCGTACGAGCTGAAGCTGTCGGAGGCGATCCAGCGGGGGATCGTTGCGCCGTATCAGGTGGTGTGCCTGGACATCCGGGACCCCGACCTGTACGCCGCGCTCGCCGAGGGAACGGGAGGGTCGGACCGGGTGCGCGGGGCGCGGCTCGCGGCGCTCCAGACCGGTCTGTTGACGGCTGCGAGGCGGGAGCGGCTGCGGCGGATCCTGACCTTTCACAGTCGGGTGTCGGAGGCGGAGGCCATGGCCCGGGGTGTCCCCTCCGTGGCGGCCCGGCTCGCCGAGGACGACCCCGAGCTGTTCCCGCCGGCGGAGCGGGTCTGGGCCAACTGGCTCTACGGCGACCACGCTCCCGGATATCGGCGTGAGGTGCTGGCCGAATTCGCCTCCGATTTCATCGGTGGTGCCCGGTCGGACATTCCTGCGGCGGTGCGTGTTCTCAGCTCTGTGAAAGTGCTGGGGGAAGGCGTGGATACGGCGCAGTGTGATGCGGTCGCTTTCTGCGATGCGCGGGGGTCCATGGTCGACATCGTGCAAATGGTCGGGCGTGCCCTGCGATTGAGCCAGGGAGAGGGGAAATTGGCGTCTTTGGTGGTGCCGGTATTCCTCGGTCCAGATGAGGACGCCGATGACCTTTTGACGTCGGATGCCTACGGGACCCTCGCGAAGGTGCTCGGGGCGCTCCGGGCGCACGACGCGGACACGATCGAGGCTCTGGCCGATCCACGGCAGCGCAGCGGGCGCCGGACCGGCGACGAAGACGCCCAAGTGCCGCTGTCTGAGGCGGTGTTGGTCGGCAGGGGCAACGAGGACCAGAACCAGGGCGCCGAGGACCAGGACGAGGACGGTCACGCCGAGGACGAGGCCGGTGAGGGCGCCGAGGATGACGTGTGGGTGAGCCAGGCAGCAGCGGGCCTGCTCCGCTTCAGCACCCCGCGCGACCCCGCGTTGGTGGCGCAGTTCGTGCGCCTTCGGGTGATCGACCCCGAGAAGACGTACTGGCGGCGCGGGATCGCGGCGGCCACCCGGTGGCGGAGCGAGAACGGCGGCGGGCAACTGCGGGTGCCGTACGACTACGTGATGCCCGAGGACGAGTCGGCCGGCGCAACCGCCGGCTTTCCGCTCGGGCGGTGGCTGGCCGATCAACGCCGCTACTACAACGCCGGGACGCTGGAAGCCTCCCGCGTCAAGCAACTGGAAAAGCTGGGCATGGTCTGGTCCCACCACGACATCGCGTGGGAGGAAGGGCTCACGGTCGCGCGGTCGTGGGCCGCCGCACACGGGCACTTCCTGCCCCCGGTCAACGCGGTCGGGGACGGCGGCTACCCCATCGGCGTATGGGCGAAAAACAGGCGGGCGGAGGCCCGTAGGGCCATGGAGAACGCCGAACGGCGCGCGGCTGGTGAAGCCGTGCCCGTGGGTGCTGGGGAGCTGCCGGAGAGCCGTCTGGAGGCGTTGGAGGCCATCGACCCGGGATGGTGCCCGCTGGGGTGGACCGTGGCATGGCAGCGTTGCTTCACCCTCACCCGCATCCACGTCCGGGCCGGAGGCGCGCTCCCCGAGACAGCCGGTGAACTCGTCGTGCAGGGCGAAGACCTCGGGGCATGGGCCGCCGCGCAGCGGCACGGGTGGGACAAACTCTCCCCCGCCCAGCAGTGGCTCCTCGGCAGCACCCTCGGGCTGGAACCCGCCGGCCCCGAAGCCCGGCCCGGGAAACCCACCGCAGAGGGCAAGTGGGCGCTCAACCTCCGCGCGGCCCGGCAGTTCCACGCCCGCGAGGGACACCTACGCCCGGCCCGGAAGCACGTCGAGCGCCTGGACGTCGACGGCGTGGAGGTCGATATCAAGCTGGGGACGTGGCTGGACAACACCCGGCGGCGGGCCGACAAGCTCACCCCCGAACGACGCGATGCGCTGGACCAACTCGGCATGCGCTGGTAACCCGAGCGGTGGGGCGCTCGGCACCGAGTTCGATGGCGAGCGCAGCCGCACGAAGGCGGTGAGTTCGATGCTGCCGGTCCGTAGCGTGAAGGAGCGCAGCACGGCTCCGGGGTCGGCGCCGCGGTGACGGCACCCGGCGGCGTCTCGGTCACTGCTGTTCCCCGTCTGTCGGCGTACACGTGAACGTGCCCAGTCACGTACGGATAAACGTGCTCAGTTTGTGACGTGGGGGAAGCCGTCGCTGGGCAGTCTGCTGCTTGATCTGTTGGGGCGGCAGAGGGCGGCTGGTCATGGTTTTGGACCCTCATCGGTGGTTGGAGCTTCGCCGGTTTCGCGGTCTTTATGAGTCCGGTGCGGTCAGCCTGTCGGAGATCGCGAAGGAGACCGGGCTGAACCGTCGGACGGTCCGGAAGTACCTGTCGGCCCAGGCCCCGGTGGCGCCGCCGAGGCGGGCGACCAGTGGTCGGCCACGCAAGCGGGTAGTTGATGAGGTTGCTCCGTTGATCGACGCGATGCTCCGGGCAGAGATCACGACCAAGGGTGCGGTCATCCACGAGCGGCTGGTCCAGGAGTACGGATTCACCGGCAACTACCAGCGGGTGAAGCTCTATCTGCAGGAAGCCCGCCCCAGGATTGCGGAGGAACTGGGCATCGCTCCCGGTGAACTTGCGGGTCTGCACCGCCGGTTCGAGGTCATTCCCGGAGCTCAGGCGCAGGTGGACTGGGGGGATGAGGGCAGGATCCTCGCCCACGTCGGGATCCCGAAGGTCTACTCGTTCCACATGGTCTTGTCGTACTCGCGTGACCCGTTCTGCTGTTTCACCACCAGCCAGGACCTGGCCACCTTCTTCGACTGCCACCGCCAGGCATTCGCCCACTTCGGCGGGGTGCCGATGTCCATCGTCTATGACCGCACCAAGACGGTGGTCCATCGTCTATGACCGCACCAAGACGGTGGTCCGTCGGCATGTCGCCCCAGGTGAGGCCGTTCCGCTGCATCCGGAAGCGGTCGCGTTCGCCGGGCATTACGACTTCGACATCGACGTCCTGGCGGCTTACCGCCCGACCGGCAAAGGCCGGGTCGAGCGGCAGGTCGACATCGTCCGGGACCATGTCCTGGCCGGCCGGGCCTATGCCTCCATCGAGGAGATGGACTCCGCGTTCATGGCCTGGGTGCCTTTGCGGCGGGCCCGGACCCACCGCACCCACGGCGAGGTCATCGGCCTGCGGGCCGTCAGGGATCACATGGCCTTGCGGCCGCTGCCCCAAAGGCCCTATGTCGTCGCCCAGCGGCACCTGCGGCCGGTCGGCAAGGACTGCCTCGTCGCCTTCGCCGGAAACCTCTACTCGGTGCCGGCCCGCAAGGTCCGTCCCCGCCAGCTGATCGAGGTCCGGGCGACGAAGTCCCAGGTCATGCTGCATTCCACCATCGCCGCCGCCGACGGCTCGACGTTGCTGGCCATTCATCCGCGAGCGGTCGGCAAGGGGGTCCGCGTCGTCGACGAAGAGCACTGGGACGGTCTGCCAGACGGCAAGAACCGCCGTGTCACCACCGGCGACATCGTCCCCCCTCCACGTCACGAAGCGCCCCTGGGCGAAGAAGCCGGCCCACTGCAGGCCCTGCTGACCCGGGCCGCGGCCGCCAGCATCCAGGTCGGCCGCCGTCCATTGTCGGTCTACGACGAACTGACCGGCACCCGCCCCTTCACCAACCGAGCCACGAAGGAATCGTCTTGAGCGAGCTGACCGGCAACCGCATCCGCACCACGGCCGCGAAGCTCGGCCTGCCCCACCTGGCCGAGGCTCTGAACCAGTACGCACAGCGGGCCGACGAGGCCAAGATGGGCTACCTCGACTTCCTCGACCTGGTCCTGTCCGAGGAGCTGGCCGTCCGCGACGACCGCCGCTTCCGCCAGGGCTTGCGGCTGTCGAAGCTCCCGCACCACAAGACGCTGGAGGACTACGACTTCTCCTTCCAGCCCGACCTCGACCCGCGCAAGGTCAAAGACCTTGCCACCCTCTCCTTCGTCGAGGCCAAGGCGAACGCTGCCCTGCTCGGGCCGCCGGGAGTCGGCAAGACCCACATCGCCGTCGCGCTCGCGGTCGCCGCCTGCCGGGCCGGCTACTCGATCTACTTCACCAGCCTCGACGACATGGTCCGCAACCTCACCACCGCCGAGGCCGCAGGCCGCCTGACCAGCAAACTCGGGACCTACCTCCGCCCCAGCGTCCTGGTCGTGGACGAGGTCGGCTACCAGCCTCTGGAACGAGCAGAGGCCAACCTCGTCTTCCAGGTGATCTCCAAGCGCTATGAGAAGGGCTCGATCATCCTCACGTCGAACAAGACCTTCAGTGAATGGGGCCAGGTCTTCGGCGACGAGGTGCTGGCCACCGCCATCCTTGACCGGCTTCTCCACCACTGCGACGTGATCTCGATCAACGGCCCCAGCTACCGGCTCAAGAACCGGCTCGCCGCCATCGAACGGGACACCCAAGTGGCTTGACCAGCCAGAACAGCGGCGTCCATCAACGGATGACCGAAATCTCCGGCAACGGCTGCTGCCATTCACCCAGCTCGGCAACGAGTACCCGGCGGGCCAGCCGCCGGGTCTGGCTCCACCCCTCATCGACAGTCAACGCGTCCCTCGTCCATCGATCAGCGTTCTCCGCACCGCTCATGGCGCTGAGAACGGCATCGATCTCCCGCAGTTCAGGCAGGACATCGCGACCGAGTTGCCCTGCATCCACCAGAGCTTCAGCCATGCCGAAGGCGTGAGCGAAGTCCAGAGCAATCTCATCCGTCACCACACCGTGCCTGTCAAGCCAGGCGGCCTGGGACTGGGCGTCAGCCGCCAACAGGGTCAGCGACTCGATCAGCAGACGCCGACGGAACGAAGTATCGGGGATCTCCACACCACGATCGTCGCACGCGGGCCCATCTGCCCGAGCCCACAAACGAACACCCAACTGAGCACGTTCATCCGTACTTCGTTGAGCACCTTCCCCAGTACGCCGACACCGTCGTAGTCGTCGTCCCACTGCTCCGGGCCGTAGCCGTAGTCCGTGGGGTCCTCCCGCCCGTAGCGGGTCTCGTCCACCGCGTCCTCCCAGCAGCTGCCGCACAAACCGGCACTGCCGTCGGCCGCATCGGTGGGACGTCCGCACCGGTCGCACCCGACCAGGGCGGGGAAGGCGACGGAGCAGGTGAAGCAGAAGGCGACTTCGACCACGGGTTCACCGAGGATCGGGACCCCCCACCCGAGCATCCACTCCCCGCACTGCGGGCAGCTGTTGAGTTCGCTCGGCTCGTCCTGGCCCTCCGCGCGGAAGAACGACAGGAGTTCCTCCGGCTCCCAGCGACTCGCGCAGAACCGGCACGCGGCGACCGGCTCCTCGTCCGGGCCGGCCGTCTCGCCGAGCACGAGGGCCATCTGGTCGCAGTCGGGGCACCGGATGGTCCGGTTCTCGGCGCCCTCCTTCTTCACCTCGCCGCGGATGCGGTTCGTGCGCTCCTTCACGAAGGTGTTGATGTTGACCAGGCCCCCGCGCAACCCGCGCAGCGTTCGCTCGGCCTCCCTCCTCTCCTCGGGGCCGAGACGGGGCAGCAGTTCCTCGTCGACGAAGCGGATCAGGAAGTCGAGGACTTCGCCGGCCTTGGCCTCCACCGCGCGGGCGGGGGCGGTCAGGCCGAAGTGCTGCAGCTTGTTGCGGTGCTTGCCCAGGCCGGTGAGCGCCCTCTCCTCATTGTCGGTGATGGGCACGGCCGCGATGTTCCGCAGGCGGGTGACGGCCTGGTCGGTGGTGACGCTGGAGAGCGTGGCCTCCTCGAGGGCCTTGCGGGTGGCGTCCTCGGGTCGGCTGAAGACCAGGCTCCAGTGCTCGGCCATCAGTCGGGCCTTGAGCAGCACCTCGACGGCGGCCTGGAGGTGGAGGACCGCGTACTTCACATCCCGGGTGGTGACCATCGACTCGTTCTCGTCGAGGTGCTCGACGACGCTCGTCAGGTAGTCCAGCCCGTTGCGCACAAGCGGGAAGTCAAGCTGGGCGGGAGCGGGGCGCGGCGGGACCCAAGACCGCCAGGGCCTCGGCGGCGGCCCCGTCTCCGTCGGCGCCGCCGTCCCACGCCTCTCCCCGAGCTCTCCGCTCGGCGTCATCCGGCCCCCGCTCCTCGTCATGACCGTGTGTCATGTCCGGGCTTGTCCCGTCGGATAGGGATAAGAGGTTATCCGGCGCGCTGACCCGCGCCGCTACCGTTTTGACCATGGCGACCGGACCCCGCGCGTGCTTCTCCGTCCGCGTCGGCCTCGCCTCCGCACCCGATCACGACGGACCCTTCGAGGACGTGCCCGAGCACTTGCTCGTGCCGCTCCAGAAGTGGGTCAAGGGGGTGATCACGTACCAGGGCCACGAGCAGGACAGCAGGGCCCAGCCCATCTGCCTGCGCATGCGCATACCCCCGTCGATGAACCGCTACGGTTCGCCGCTGTACGTGAGGCCGCTCGCGCAGGCCACCGGCACCCAGCTGCTTGATGTGGTGGACGAGGTCCTGCATTGCCGGGCCGCGACCTCGTCTGAAACCGAGACGCTCGGCCGGATGCTCGACGACGCCGGGTCGGCCTACCGGGTCAACGAGGCCAAGGACGGGCTGGAGGAGCGGGTCACCCCGGCGGTGGGCGACGCCGTCCGGCAGACGATCGCCGACGCGGCGGCCGAATCCGCCGCCGGATCGGCCGCCGACCATCTCGCCGCGGCCTGGCAGGCAGCCTACGGACGCGGCCCGGACCCGGTACGCGCGTACAGCGAGGCCATCAAGGCCGTGGAGTGCGCGGCGCACGCCGTCATCCAGCCCAACAACACCAGGGCCACCCTGGGCACGATGCTGGGCGAGATCAGGAACGCCCGGCACAAGTTCAGCGCCGCGATCCCCTCCCCGGCCGGCGACCCAATCGCCCCGGCCGAGGCGATGATGCGCGCACTGTGGGAGGGGCAGGCCTCGCGGCACGGCGCCCAGACCGCGACCGTGCCGGAGACCCTGGAAGCCGCCCGGGCCGGCGTCCACCTCGCCGCCGCCCTGGTGCAGTGGGTTCGTCTCCGGGGCCGTCGCCCGCACACCCTGACAGTGGACAGTCGTCACCCGAAGAACCCCCAAGACGGGCAGAGGTCTGGCCGCGCCAAGCCCCGCCCGTACGATGATCGCCGTGACCAGCCGCCGCGCCCTTGGCGCCGGCCCTGAAGCTCCTGACCAGGGTATTCGTGCCGCACAGGCCGACCTTCTCGACGCATTGCCCGGCGTCCGTCGCCCGCCCCTCGAAGGCCCGCCGACAGGGTTCCGGTTGTGGGTCGTCGTCCACGGCAAAGGCCCCGCCGCTGGAGGCGGCGGGGCCTTGGGCGTTCACCGTCCGTGGATCAGTCGGGCCGGCGAAGGGCAGAGCGGTTGAAACGGCGCCGGATCACACGCCGACGGTTGGCGTTCTGCAGCGCCTTGGCTTCCATCTTCTCGCGCCTGATACCTGCCTGCAGGACACGACGGGCTTCGAACCAGTCGCGGTACTCGTCGTCGTCGGGGTGGAGACCGAGGCCGAGCAGGATGCCCTCCAGCGCGGTCTCGGTCGGCAGGATCTTGCCGTTGAAGGCCTCGCTGAGCGTGGTCTTGGAGACGGAGCCGCCCTTGGCCAGGGCCCTTTTGATGATGGTCTTGTAGTACGGGTCGCCCTGCCACAGACGCAGTTCCGACAGACCCATGCCGAACTGCTCCAGGTTCACCACGTGGCGGGGCAGGAGGCGCTGGTAGGCGGCGCGCTGCTCAGGGAGTTCGGGTACGCCGGCGTGGCGGCGCTGGTGGACGTCGGCGCACATCTCCCACTGGGGACGCCAGTCGTTGGGGTCCTCGCCGAGCGCGACCAGGTAGGCCGTCAGGGAGTTCCACGGGGGGCACTGGTCGGGATCGGTGATCTTGGACAGAGCAGACACCGACAGGCCGGTGGTCGTGGAGAGCTGCTTGAGGGTGAGGCCCGCGGGCCGCAGCTCCTGGAGCTGACGGGTCAGGCGGGCGATGGGGCCCTTCTTGTCGGCGTTGTCGCGCCGCGGGCGTCCTTTGTGGCTCATGGTGTCCTCCTGAACCGCGGGTGGCGCGGGGCGTACCTGGTGGGTACGCCCCGCGCGGCACCTGCTAGTTCGCCTCTCCGGGCTGGTCGGTGGCCGGGGCCGGGGAGGACGGGAGGGACAGTCGCACGGAGGCCGTCAGGGCCTCGTAGAACTGTCGGCGCCGACGGTGCTCGCTGATCTGCACGGCGGCGACGGACACGGCGATGCTGGTCTTGGCCGCGGCTTCGGTGACGGCCTTGGCCGTGTCCTTGTCGTAGCCGAGGTGCATCAGGCCGAGGGCAGAGGCCCCGGCGAGCGCGAAGGAGCCGAGCGCTACACCGATCTTGGCCAGGATGGGGTGCCGCTGGGTCGGGACGGGGTTCAGGATGGGGTGCCGCTGGGTCGGGACGGGGTTGCGGAACCCGAACCCGTTGCCCGGGACGGGCACGCCGATGACGCAGCCGGGACCGGCGGTCCCGAGCTGCATTCCGTTCTTCCAGATGATCACTGCTTGCCGCGCCTTCTCTCCGTGTGAGCGGAGTGTCTGGCCCCGGAGGGCCTTACCTGTTTGGTGACCCGGACGGATTTCCGCCCTTTCCTTTCAGCAGGGATGCCGCCCTGCCGTCGCCAGCGTGCCATGCCCCTATCTGGGTCGACAAGCATCTGCATTCCGAGGGGGCTGAATAAACGGTACGGTCAAGGCCGCGAACGCCTCTTGATCTTTGTTTTCTTGGGATCCAGCACTTTTTCAGTCCGGTTCGCTCGTACTCTGAAGTGCGTAAACGATCTTCCATTGATGGAGCGTTCACCCTGGTCACAGCTCTGGCCAAAGGTTGGAGATCATTTTTAGAAAAGGCTTTCACTGCTCTTGGGCCGCCTTCGCGCACCCGGATCCCGGGTGCCCGATTTGATAGAAGTAAGGACGCGATAAGGGGAAGGCAGAGTTGAACAAGCATCCGCTTTGATCTTGGCAGCAATGGAAACGGAATACGCGATTCCCGATTCGGCGATCTTCAGTGGCGAGGCACAGCCCCGCCCGCCCGGCAACAAAAAGATGCCGCCTGGACGTGAAGGACGACCGCAAAATCAAAGGAAGACCACGACTTTCTGGAGAATCGCGTTTTTCACTGAACAAGTTGTTTTTTTATTTCCTGTTCTTGCAGGTCAGAAAGCCGCACCGGGGGGCTTTTTTTCATCGGGTTCGCGCTTCGCCCAGGTCGTCCGGCGGGGGTTGAACTAGCAGACCGGACCGCTGCATCCTCGAACTCGCTTGGCCGCACTCCGAAGGGTTCAGCCCGTCGGCGGCCCGGCCCGTGAGGTGCCTTACCTGACCCGGACAGGCACCCGCCCAACCTGGCCGATGCCCGGCCACGGCCGCGGTGCACAGGACTCCTGTGTGCCGCCCCGACGTTGCAGTTGAAGGAGAAAGTGCTCGTGTAGGCCGGCCCACCCCCGCTCCGAGGCTCGGAGCGCATGTCAGACCGTTGAGCGCACACCAGCTGCCCAGGCTGTTCCCAGGCAAGGAGAAGACAGTGCCCGATCACACGCTGATGCCCCCAACGGCCATCACGCTCGCCGTGATCACGCTCTGCGCCCTGCCCTACGGAACCACCATGAGCTGGACAAACGCCCGCTCTGCACGGTCACGACGGCCCGTATCCGCAGGACGCTGGGCAGGCCCAGGCAGGCGCCGGCGCGCATGGCCCGAGCAACTCCACCCCGGCAGCGGACCACGCCAGCGGCCCACCACACGGCCCTGAACCGGAGCGGAAACCTCTCCCTGCCCGCTCAGCAGCTCCCCGCCGCACCGCCTGCCCGTATCCGGATGACCCGGGCCCAATCGGCCACCGGCCGTCTACGCGTGACGCCATCGCCCCAGGCGCAGATGTCCCGACAGCCCCCTAGCGACACCGAGGGCACGGACTCCCAGGTTCTGTCACGCAGCAGGAACTCCGGCACTCCCCGAGCGCAAGAGCGAACACAGCAGGCCCGCCGTCCCTCCCCGCCGCGGCCCACCAGCCTCAGCACTGGGCAGGAACAGCCCGGCTCAGCGACGTCCGGGACCATCCAGCGCACCAGCGAGCAGCACCACGCCGTCCTGTGCCCGCAGTGCCCGGCCTCCCCGCGCTCGGGAAGACAGCAACGGCTGGTACCGCCTGCCGCGTTTGGACCGCCACGCGCAACAGCGACCAGCTCCTCCTGCGGCAGCCCCGCCCACAGCGCGCACAAGGCCACCTGACGCCAGGCCGACCCCTGCCCGGCCCAGGGCCCCTGGCGGTCCGCCAAGATGACCAGGGACCCCTGTAGCGCCCCAGCAGGTAAGCGGCATTCCAGCACAGCGCCAGACCGCTCCAGCGGGTCCCTGCACCCCTGCCGGGCTGCCAGTGCCGCTACAGGCAACGCTGGTCCCCAGTTGGCCAAGCGCCGCCGCAATCCGCACTCCACTCCCGCCGGCGCACCCCCACCTGGGCAGCGACAACCCTCCCGTGCTGCACGGAGAGGAAGTCGCCGAGACGTCGCCGAGCACTGCGCCACCACCCTGGAAAGCGCGAGAGAGCGAATGTCCCCGTCGGTACCCGCTGAACGATGACGCCCTCGAAAAGCGCCCAGCACCGCTGCGCCCAGGCCGGGACACCAGGCAGCACCGGGCAGTCCACAGCCGGCCACACCCGCCTGTACCGGGCCACACCACCCGACCCCCCGGACCGCTCAACAACCAAGCCTCGGCAAAGACGCTGACAGCACCCGCCGACACAAGACCCCAAGGACAAAGACAGCCAGCGCCCTCGACAACCGCCGAAACAGCACCCGGCAAAACCGCCCACACACCACTCAGCAAGCACCCACCAGACAACCCCCACCGACAGCCCCACCCCCCTTTTTTTTCCGCCAGTTCGCCCGCGTTCCCCCCAGGTCCGCACCCGTTCGCCGCCGACAACGCACCCCCGCCAGCACAACGACCTGCAGGCCGCGACGCCGGCGTACGCGGCTCCATGCCCGACCTCGTCCAGGCCGTCGGCGTTCCTGACTTCGTGTGTTCACCTCGGGTCTGCACAGGCGGGTGCAGCGGGAGCAGCCGCCGGTGATCAAGGGGGCGTCGGCAACTGGTTGGTGGCCACGGCAGCCGCATCCGTGTAGGGGCCGGTGTAGCGGGCGGCAGCCTGCATCCCGATACCGAACAGCTCGTAGATCATCCGAGTGTCCCCCGCCGTCTGGACCTCTTCGACGATGCGGTCACTACGCAGCAGCGTGTCTTTGACCAGCTCTGCAGCAGAAGGGGCTCGGCTGTACAGGGGGGTAAGTCCCAATTCGCGCAGGCGAGGAAGCGCTACTGCCAGGCGCCCTTCGAGGGATCCCAGTTTCCTCGCACGCTGCCGTCAAGCAGCGGGTTGAGGAAGACTTCGGCGGCTTGGCTTGCTTCCGGGAAGGTGCGGCATCCCTGGAGGCCGATGACCAGTTTCGCAGCAGTCGGGTAGTGGTCGTGCCAGGCCGCTCCGGGTGCCTCGAAGTTCTTGGGCAGTGTGAGGTCGATGCCTCGTTGACGCCGGAGTTCGGCCTCCTGGTGTATAGCCTGGTAGGCCGTAGGGCCGTCGACCGTCTCCTGCTGGCTGATCAGCAACAGGTCGGCCAGGTCACGGTAGCGGCTGGAGCTTCCGTCGCCGTGTCGTTCGTACAGGGCGCAGATCTTGTCGGCGATGTGGTCGATGAGGGGGTAGAGCCGCACGGTGGGCCAGTCGATGGGCCAGGGCAGGTCTACGGCGGAGGCGAGGGGAAGGGTTTCGGGGGTGCCGGCGAGGGAGCGGCGGACCGTGATGTCCACTTTGACGCTGTCGACGCGGGTGGGCCCGAGATAGACCTCGAAGTGCTGAGAGCCGCCGCGGGTGGGGTCGGCCGCCGACGTGTACTTGCCGGGGGCGAAGCGGAGGAAGTCGCCTAGGTCGTGGGCGGCGGCTTCCAGGACGCGCTTTCGCGCCTCGTCTGGAGTCAGTCCGGGCTGAGCGGTCTGCAGGTCGATGTCACCGCTGAGGCGGGCTGCGCCCCGGTAGCGGACGAGGAGAGCCTGGCCGCCCTTGATGAGCCAACCGTCAGGATCCAGAGTGAAGACCCGGGCAGCGAGGCGGTTGAAGTAGAAGATTCGCATGAGGTCGGAGACGTTCATGCCCGTCTGCTTGGACATCTTCTTGGCGGACTGGTTCAGAGCGGTTCTGAAGGCCGTCGGAGTCTGGTAGGTCTTGCCCACGGATCGCCCCCCTGGCGTGCTGGCTTATCCGCAGACTGTACGCCCAGCTGATCGACATTCAGTTCGCTTCAGTGTCAGATTCCTCCGGTCCCTGGCTCCTTGCGCCATCCGATTCCTGATGGTCACCGCTGGAGGTGGCGCTGCCTTCTGCGTCCGAGTGGCCGGGCGAAGGGTTTGTACCTCCGGGCGTCGACGGGGAAGCAGTTGCTTGCTCAAAGGCCTTGAACGCGCTGGGCGGGGGAGTAGCAGCATGCTGCACGGCACGCGCCAGGCCCGGGTTCGGCTGCGACGCCTTCCGCACCGACTCCGCGAACGGCATCAACGC
>NZ_JBEXKG010000155.1:0-3700 GCF_040609555.1 Streptomyces sp. NPDC004658 | reverse complement strand
ACCTTCCGCATCGCCTCCTCCATCGCCGGGTTCGGCTGCGACGCCTTCCGCACCGACTCCGCGAACGGCATCAACATCTTCCGCATCGCCTCCTCCATCGCCGGGTTCGGCTGCGACGCCTTCCGCACCGACTCCGCGAACGGCATCAACGCCTTCCGCATCGCCTCCATCAGCGCAGGGTCAAGCGCAGATGCAGTGGGCGACGGGTCGCTTTGCTGGCGCGCAGCTGCCCGCCTCGCCCACATGAGCTCGATGAGTTCGGGGCGTTCGGCGAGGAGGTGGACGGCTTGGTCGAACCCTTCCTGGCTGGCACGGTCCACTTCCTGGCGGCGCAGACTTTCACCGGCTTGCGCGACGAGGTGGTTGATTAGGTCGTGTCCGGTGGCGCTGGCTTTCAGGCCGTACTTCCGGGCGAACGGCTGGACGCGTTCTGCCAGGTCGTCCACAGTGATCAGGTCGCGACGTTCGGCGTCGGCGATGACTCCGCCGACGTGTCCGCCATCGGCACCGGTGTGCAGCAGGTCGGTGATGGTGCGCATGGCTGTGGTGACGGGCAGGCCGTCGACTGTGGTGATCTCTGTCGTTGGGACCTGCGCAGTGCGCAGGCGCACGAACGGTTCGGTTGTGGTCCGTCGGCGCGGGACACTGATCTCTACGTCCGGGGCGGGAATGTCCCCGAGGTCCAGCAGCTGGCAGGCGGAGGCGTGGGAGACGACGCCGGAGTCCGGGTCTCCGACGGGCCGATCCCACAGGAACTGTTTGGGCTGCAGGCGTAGCCAGGCGACCTTCACCTCCAGGTGGGGCGGTACGCCTGCGGCGGTCAGCTGGTAGACGCCGCGGCCCACGTTCGCCAGGAGGCCGGCCTCCGTCAGCCGCAGCAGTTGCACGCCGTTGACGCCCAGTTCCTTGGCTTGCGCGGCCGTCACCAGGCCCCATTGATCTGCGGCGGCTCCAGAGAGAGCAGCCACCTGCTCAGCACGGTCCATGCAGAGATAGTTACACAGAATCGCAGACTTAGTTACTCCCTGGATGTAAAAAACTCTGCATCTACATCCTCAGAGATGTAAATTTCTCTGACATTCGTTCCTAGGGTTCAGCCACCCAGGCCGCAAGGCGCCGACATCAGGGGCAACCCTGGCCGCGCGGGGACAGCCCCTGCAGGCCGGGATGTCCCAGGCTCTGGGTGTAGCGCTGGGCGGCGCGGGTGCTGATACCGAAGAGGTCGCCCAGGCGCTTAGCGTCGCTGTCAGGAGCGAGAGCCTCATCGAGCAGGCGGTCGGTGCGCAGAGACCGACACGTCAGCTGGGGGCCCAGACGCAGATTCATCCAGCGATGGCCGACGGGGGCGGTGGTGGTCGCACTGCGGAAGTGGACGAACAGGTGGGGGTTGGCGGTGATGGGCCAGCGCCGGCGGCGGTGCTCGAGGTAGGCGGCCAGACACTTGCGGGCCGGTTCGGCGAGCGGGACCCGGCGGTCGCCGACGTCGAGACGCTCGTCGTGGACGTCGGTGAGGCGCAGGTGCTGGAGCTGCTGGGCGGTCAGGCCATGGAAGGCAACCAGCGCGCACAGCAGCGCCTGGGCCAGATCGGTGGAGTCGAGAGCAGCGCGGATGTGCTCGACCGGGAGCGGCATCGGGATGGTGGGATCGGGGAAGCCGGTTGTGACCTGGCGGGCCGGGTCAGTGAAGACCAGGCGGCGAGCTTTGAGGACACGGAAGATCGAGCGCAGTCCCTGACCCATCTGGGTGCGGGCGGCTCCAGCCGGTGGGAGCACGGTGCGCACGTCGCCGGGAGTGATCTCGCGCAGGGAGGTCTTGCCCTCAGCAGCCCATCGGGCCAGGGCGGGCAGGGCCCAGCGCAGGTGAAGACGGATGGTGGACTCGGAGCGCGGACGGCGCCGCGGCGGGACCGTGCTGCCGGCGTGCATGATGGCCAGCCAGACACGAACCTCGCTAGCCATGCCGGGAGGCAGCGCGGTGATCCGCTCCTCGCCCCAGCCCAGCACCGCGGGGGCGCGGTCGCAGGCGAGCAGGCCGGCTCGCTCCAGGACCGCGGTCGCATGCCGGTGAGGCAGGTTGACCTCCATCAGCACGGCGACATCGACGACCGTGAGCGTGGCCCCCGGAGCCTGGAGGAAACCCAGGACGATGTTGACGCCGGTACGGACCCGCCAGGTCAGATCACGGCTCCAGCCGTAGCGGATCGCATCCTCACGCGTGAACTGCTCCGCCCACGCCGCCAGCTGCGGATCCGCGCGCCGGGCCAGTCCCTCGATGCCACGACGGCGCAGCGTGCGCACCGCTTCGAACAGGACCAGCTGCCGATGCGCGGGCGGTGGCACCGGCTCAGTCCGCAGCGCTACGGGCTCAGCGATCGCGGCACCGCGGTGACGGCTGGAGAACAGATCGGCGAAGAACAGCTGCTGCCCCCGCCGGCTGACCTCCTCCCATGAGAACACGCTGTGGGCGCCACGGGTGAGGGTGGCCTGCTTACGGCACAACCTGCAGATCCGGTCCCCGTCCAGGACCGCGTCATACCGGCACACGATGCAGGAGGCCTTGACGGTGTACTTGCGACACCAAGACGCGCAGCCCTTGCACAGCCAGCCCAGGTTCCGGGTGGCGCCCCACGCCGCGCAGTTGGTGCACGAGTCGGGCGGCGGGATCGCGGACGGATGGCAGCGCTCGCACAGCCCCGTCGCGTAGTAGAGGCGGGTTGAGCCGCAGCGCAGGCAGGGCGGCGGGGTGACCGGGCCGCCCGGCCAGCAGGTGAAGCAGAACTCCACCCGCCCCATCGCCGGCGGCCGCCGCCCGCACCCCGCACACATCGCCCTGCTGCGGGCCGGGCCGGTCACAGCGGCGGCACCAGCCGGCGCAGCCGCCCAGGGTGCTCCGCGGCCGCGCTGGCCGGGGCCGGGGCGGCGTGCCCGGGTCGGGAAGCAGGCGCCGCGGTCTGGCGGACGAGCAGATCGGACGGCTCACATGCCAGCACCGCGCAGATCACCTGAAGGTCGTCCAGCCGCACAGTGACCGGTGTGGTCGACCACAGCGCGGACATCTTCCCCGCACTGATGGGCAGGCCCGCTGCCGCCAGGCGGCGACGCACCTCGGCCGACGTCGTGATCCCGCGCTCGGCCGCCCGCTGGCGCAGCTCCCACCGCATCAGCAGCCCCGCCCCTCGCCCAGGCCCAGGCGGCCGGCCACCCGCGCATTGGCCTGAGCCCACGCGTGCTCGATGTGCTCGGCCCGCACATGGATGTAGCGGGTCGTGGTCGCCAGCCACTCATGCCCCAGCAGCTCCTGGATCGCCTTCAGATCCACCCCCCGCCCGTACAGCGACGAGGCACAAAAATGCCGCAGCCCGTGCGGGGACAGCCGGCCCGACCAGGCGGGCAGGAACCCCTCAACCGCGGCGGCCAGCCCCGACCGCAGGGCGTGCGCACCGACACGGCCCGTCGCGGTGCGGCGCTCGCTGGGGAACATCGGCGCCCGCGGATCGGTGTGGTCGCCGGGGAAATGAGGCCGGACCTCGTCCAGCCACCAGCGCAGCAGCACATCCACCCCGTCGATCCCCGGCACCAACCGGGCCCTCGGTCCACGGCCCTGACTCCCCTTGCCGTAGCGGACATGCAGCTTGCCGAAGACACCCAGATCTTCGCGCCAGTCACCGACATCGAGCATCACCGACTCGTTCAGCCGCAA
>NZ_JBEXKG010000154.1:0-17827 GCF_040609555.1 Streptomyces sp. NPDC004658 | reverse complement strand
CGACAGCCACCGCCGCGGCGCCGCGCGGCCCCGGCTGTCCGACGCGGCGGACTGGCAGCGGGCGGTCGAGTCGGCCCAGCCGCGCGGACTGCCCGGATTCGATGACGGCATCGCGCTGCTGGACCTGCTCGAAGGGCTGCCGGCCGAGCGCCGGGAGGCGTTCGTCCTCACCCAGCTGCTCGGCCTGCCCTACGCCGAGGCCGCCGAGGTCAGCGACTGCCCCGTCGGCACGGTCCGTTCCCGCGTGGCCCGCGCCCGGGCCGCTCTGCTCGGCCTGCTCGACGCGGCGGAGGAGCCCGCCACCCCGTCGGCGGCCTGAGTGGTCGGACAGGGTGGGGCCGACGGCGCACCGCCGGCCCCACCCGGGTCCCCGCGACGGCCGCGCGCGGAGCAGAGAGTTCCGCTCAGTCCGCCTCCGTGCCCGGTTCCCCATCCCCCGGCAGACGTCGGCCGACCAGCAGGACCGCACAGGCCCCGGCCGTCAGCAGCCCACCGGCGAGGAAAGCCCCCCGGGCACCGGCGAGCGGCAGGAGCAGACCCCCGAGGGCGGCGCCCGCCGCGATACCGGCGTTGTACACACCGGAGTTCGCCGCGAGGGCGAGGTCCGTACGGCCCGGTGCCCAGTGCAGCATCGCGTTCTGGGCGGTCATGAACACCGGTCCGAGCGCACCGCCCATCAGGACCAGGCACACCACCGTCATCCCCTGACGGCCGCCCGCCGCGTACAGGCCGAGCATGCCGGCCGCCTGCGTGGCCACGGCCGTGGGCAGCGCGGTGTGCGGGAAGCGGTCCAGCAGTGCCGCGGTGACGCTCACCCCGGCCAGACACGCGGTACCGAAGGCCGCGAGCAGAGCGCTGACCGTGCCCGGCGCGAACCCGCTCACGTCGTCCAGGAACGTCACCAGGTAGGTGTATCCCGCGAACGCCCCGGTGGCGGAGAGGAATCCGGCCGCCAGCACGGTCCCGAACCGGCGGACGTCGGGGCTGGTGCCGTAGGCGGCGGGCCCCTCGTCCGGGCGCGAGGTCGGCAGCAGGACAGCGATCGCCACGAGGCAGACCAGCCCCGGGACGGCCAGGGCGGCGACCGGCACCGGCCAGCCGTGCCGCCGGCCCAGCCACGTCCCGGCGGGCACACCGAGGACGAGGGCGAGCGAACCGGCCACGGACAGCGCCCCGACCACGCGCCCGCGCACATCGGGGGCGAACAGGCCCACCGCGACGGGTCCCATCACCGCCCAGAACAGCGCCTGGGCGAGGGCGGTCAGCAGCCGCGCGCCGAGGAGCACCCAGTACGAGGTGGCCACGGCCGCGGCCGGACTGGACACGACCAGCGCGGCCAGGACCCCCGTCAGCACATGGCGCCGGGGCACCGCCCGCAGGGCGTGGGCGAGCGGCAGGGAGGCGACGGCCACCGTCACGCCGTAGCCGCTGACCAGCAGCCCGACCGCCGACAGCGACACCCCGAGGCCGTCGGACATGAGGTCGAGGAGGCCGACCGGCAGGTTCTCCGCGGTGTTGAAGGTGAAGGCGGCCAGCATCAGGGCCGCGAGCACCACCGGCCCGTGCCGTGCGGCCGGTCCCACCGGGGCCCGGCGGTCCCGTCCCGGCCTGGCCCACCGCGCTCGTTCCGTGACACCGCCCATGGCATCAGCTCACCGGCCGCGCCGGTCCCGCCGCAACCGAATTCGGGGCCGGCCGCCACGGCCGGGGCGTCCTGTGTCAGGCGCATGTGCCAAGTCCGCGTGGCCGCTTCACCCGCCCCTCTGTTCAGATGCCGTGCGATAGGGTACGAGCTGTTTGGTTTAATTTTCAGCTTGGGGGAGGGTCCATGGCTCAGCAGGAGCGAGCTGTCCGGACCCGGCGCGCTGTTCTGGAAGCGGCGGCGGCCGTCTTCGCGGAACGCGGATACGCGGCCGCCACCATCGCCGAGATCCTCAACCGGGCCGGCGTCACGAAGGGCGCCCTGTACTTCCACTTCGACTCCAAGGCGGCGCTGGCGCGGGGCGTGCTGCAGGAGCAGATGCGGACCGAGTACCACCTGCCCCGCGAACTGAAGCTCCAGGAGTGGGTGGACGCGGGCATGACCCTCGCCAAGCGGCTGCCGCAGGAGCCCGTACTGCTCGCCGGTGTCCGGCTCTCGGCCGACCTTCAGGGCCGCGACGTCCTCGGCAGCGCCTGGCCGGCCTGGGCCCGGACGACCTCGTGCGTGCTGGCGGAGGCGAAGGAACGCGGCGAGGTCCTGCCGCACGTGGACCCCGAGGAGACCGCCCAGGTCTTCCTCGGTGCCTGGATCGGCGCGCAGTTCGTCTCGCAGGCCCTGGCCGGCTGGGCCGACCTGGACGACCGTATGTCGGCGCTGTACGGCCACATCCTCCCCGCCATCGCGGCCCCGGCCGTCCTCGTCCGGCTGGACACCGCTCCGGACCGGGGCGCCCGCGTGATCGCCGAGGTCCAGCGGCAGTCGCAGGCCCTCGCCGGCCTCTCCGCCTGACACCGGCCGCCGCGCCGGGATCCCGTGTGCGGCCGTCGCCCCCGGCGGCGCCGACGGCACGCGTGCCGGCGAGTACCAAACCGCTGAGACGGTTTGCCGCGCGGTGTTCTCTGAGCGCGCCGACCGGGGATCGTCCCTGCGGCCCACGGTCACGCCCGGCCGGCCGCGGGGACGAGACCGGGGGCGAACCGGAAGGAGACCGCCTCCATCAGCGGCTTGCGCTTGGTGTTGTGGAAGGCGGCGATCCGCCACGCGCCGTCCGCCTCCCGCACCAGCGTGTACGTCTGCACCTTGCCGAGACGGCGGGGCCGCCTGCCCTTGTACGTGTCGCCGCGCCCGCTGACGACGGCCGTGTCCGGCCCGGGGAAGCGGACGCCGACGACCTCGTCCGCGAGCCGGGTGTCCTTGAGGAAGGTCGAGAAGAGCACACGGTGGCTTTCGGTGATGTCCCGGCGCCCCTGGTAGAGGGTGCCGACATAGGTGGCGTAGCTGGCGTCCTCGGTGAACAGCCGGCCGTAGGCGTCGGCGTCGTGCTCGTTCCATGCGGCGACCAGTGCGTCGAGGACGGCGGTGACGGCGGCGGTGTCGTGCGCAGCGGGCATGGCGGAGGTCTCCCCTCGTGGTTAGACTGGAGCAGAGTCTTACTGAGAACAGTATCTGCATACGTGCAGAGATTTGGGAAGGGGACCACCGTGCCGAATCCCGGGAGCGGCGGGGACGACGAACACGTGATCTTCCGTCAGTACCTGGACGCCGTGGGCCTCCAGGGCCTGGCCAGCGCCGAGGCCGCGGGTCTGCACACCTCCGAGTGGTACGCGCTCAGCCTGCTCACCCGGGAGGGCAGCCTGACCTCGGGCGAACTCGCCACCCGCACCGGGCTGACCACCGGGGCCACCACCCGGCTGATCGACCGCCTGGAGCGCGCCGGATACGCGCGCCGGACGGCCGACCCGGCCGACCGCCGGCGCGTGCACGTCGAACCGGTCCCGGACGCACTCGACCGCGTGGAACAGGTCGTGGGCCCGGCCCGGCGCCGTCTCGCCGAGGTCCTCGCCCACTACACGCCCGACCAACGCGCCCTGATCTTCGACTACTTCGCTCGCGCGGCCCCCGCGTTCCGCGTCGCGACCGAGGAGATCCGGGCGGCGGCCCCGCGCAGGCGGACCAGGAAGACCGGCTGACCCGAGCGGACCGGCGCCCGGAGCGTGGCATCATCACCGTCGTCCGGACGACCGCTGCCCACCGGGAGGGCGCAGGCCACGATGACCGACTGGGAGTGGGACGAGACCCTCTTCGCGGGCGCCGCCCCCTACTACCAGCGGGGCCGGCTGCCCTACGCCCCCGGTCTGGTCCCGCGGCTCGCCGAGGTGCTCGCGGCCGACGGCACCGGACGCCTCCTCGACGTGGGGTGCGGACCGGGCACCGTCACCCTCCCGCTGGCCCCCCTGTTCCGCGAGGCCGTCGGCGTGGACCCGGATCCCGGCATGCTCGCCGAGGCCGCGCGCGGGGCCGCCTCCGCCGGGCTGGCCGACACGACCCGCTGGCTCCGGCTGCGCGCCGAGCATCTCCCGGCCGGTCTCGGCACGTTCGACGTGGCGGTCTTCGCCCAGTCCTTCCACTGGACCGACCGCGAGCGCGTGGCGCGGACCGTCCACGGCATGCTCCGGCCCGGCGGGGCCCTGGTGCACCTGGCCGACCTGAAGACCGAACGCCGTACGACCGCCGGCCTGCCGCACCCGGCCGTGCCCTACGCCGCCATCGCCGGCCTGGTCCGGCGGTACCTCGGCCCCGTCCGCCGCGCGGGCCGCGGTCTGCTGCCGCAGGGCACCCCCGGCGGCGAGGCGGCGGTCCTGTCCGGGGCCGGATTCGCGGGCCCCGAGCGGCATGTCGTACCCGGCGGACAGGAACTGGTGCGCACCGCGGACGACGTCGTCGCCTGGACCTTCTCGATGTCCTTCTCCGCCCCGCACCTGTTCGGCGCGGACCGCCCGCTCTTCGAGGCGGACCTGCGCCGTCTGCTCCTGCGTGCCTCCCCGGAGAGCCGGTTCGCCGAACGGGTCCCGAGCACCGAGGTGTTCGTCTGGCGCCGGCCGCGGCAGGCCGACTCCCGGGCCGGCGGAGCCGGATGACAGGGGCTCAGGTCCGGGCCGGCCGCCGCGCTCCGGAGGACGCCTGTCCGGAAATATGGCCGGTTCCCGTCTCCCGCCGGGCCCACGTGTGTCCGCCGCGAAGACGTATGTCCACGGTCACTAGGATGTGAGGCCAAGACAACCATGCGACCGGCCGTTCGTTGCGGGCCGGTCGGGGTCGCCGATGCCAGGGACCGCTCCCCGGGCTGCGGTGATCTTCCTTCCCAGGAGGACCCTCCGCATGTTCCGACGAATAGGCAACGCCGTCGTCCGTCATCCCATCTGGACGATCGCGGCGTGGCTGATCGCCGCGGTGGCCATCGTCGCCACCGCTCCGAGTCTGCCCTCGAACAGTGACGAGAGCAGCTTTCTGCCCAAGAGTTACGAGTCCATCCAGGCGGCGCAGCTCCAGGAGAAGGCGTTCCCCAGCGCCTTCACGCCGTCCGCGATCGTGCTCTACCAGCGCACCGACGGCGGCAAACTCACCGCCGCCGACCTGCGTGACGTCGCCCGCATCACGTCCGAGCTGGGCGAGAAGCACATCGACCAGGTACAGAAGGTCGTCCCCGGCCAGCCGTCCAAGGACGGCAGGTATGACCTGACCCTGGTCCAGATGGACAGCAAGAACGCCGGTCAGCCCAAACAGGCCGACGCGGCCAAGGAGTTGCGTGACGAGGCCAAGGAACTGGCCAAGGGCACGGATCTCGAAGCCAAGCTCGGCGGTTCCGCCGCACAGGCGCTCGACCAGCAGGACTCGTCCAAGCGCGGCGAGGCACTGATCGGTATCGGCACCTTCGCGATCATCCTGGTGACCCTGCTGATCATCTTCCGGGCGCCGATCCTCGCCGTACTGCCCCTGGTGCTGATCGGTCTGGTGTCCGCGGTCGCCAACGGGCTGATCGCCTACGCCACCAAGCTGTTCGGGCTGGAGGCCAACAGCTCGATCTCGTCCATCCTGATCGTCGTGCTCTTCGGCGTGGGCACGGACTACTTCCTGTTCCTGATATTCCGTTACCGCGAGAGCCTGCGGGCCGGCGACGAGCCGAAGGAGGCCATGGTCAACGCGGTCGGCCGGGTCGGCGAGGCCATCGCCTCGGCGGCCGGCGCGGTCATCATCGCGTTCCTCGCCCTGGTGCTGTCCACGCTCGGCTTCCTCAAGCAGATGGGCCCGGCGCTCGCCATCGCGGTCGGCGCCACGCTGGTCGCGGGCCTGACCCTGATCCCGGCCGTGGTCTCGCTCATCGGGCCGAAGGTCTTCTGGCCCTCCAAGTCCTGGAAGACGGAACCCGAGAACGCCCGCTTCGCCGCCCTCGGCCGGGGTGTCCAGCGCCGCCCGGCGCTGACCGCCGTCGTCTCCGGTCTGGTCCTGCTCGTCCTGTCGCTGGGCACCCTCGGCTACAAGGCCACCTTCGACCTGGCGTCGGGCTCCATGCCCAAGACCAAGGAGTCCATGGTCGTCCAGGACGAGATGCAGAAGGCGTACTCGGCGGGCGCCGCGGCACCGACCGACGTCTACCTGTCCAGCACCGACGGCAAGCCGCTCGACAAGTCCGCCTTCGGCGCGTACGCCAGGAAGCTCGGTGCCGTGGACGGCGTCGCGAGCGCCCGCATGACCCAGGTGAACAAGGCGGGCACCACCGCGGACTTCACCGTCACGCTCAAGTACGAGGCGTCGACGGACAAGGCCATCGACGCGGTGGGCAAGGTCCGCGACGTCGCGCACTCCGCGGCGCCCGAGGGCACCAAGGCGCTCGTCGGCGGCATGTCCTCGATCTACAAGGACATCAACGCGGCGGTCAACCACGACTACCGGACGGTCTTCCCCGTCGCCGCCGCCCTGATCATGGTCATCCTGGGGCTGCTGCTGCGCAGTGTGGTCGCGCCCTGGTACCTCATCGCCTCCGTGGGCCTCGGCTTCGGCGCCACCCTCGGTGCCACGGTGTGGATCTTCCAGGACGCGCAGGGCCACTCGGGCCTGATGTTCATGCTGCCGGTGATCATGTACCTCTTCGTGGTCGCGATCGGCACCGACTACAACATCCTCATGATCGCCCGGCTGCGTGAGGAGGCCCGCGAGGGCCGGGAGCCGCGCGAGGCCGCCGGCATGGCCCTCCGGCACGCCGGGCCCACCGTGGCCGCGGCGGGCTTCATCCTGGCGGCGACCTTCGCCACGATGATGCTGGCGGGCAACTCGCTGCTCTCGGAGATGGGTTTCGCGGTCTCCTTCGGCATCGCGGTCGCCGCGTTCGTGATGGCGATGTTCTTCACCCCCAGCCTCACGGCCCTGATCGGCCACGCGGCTTGGTGGCCGGGCCACGCCGACCGGGCGAAGACGCCGGCCGCCGCCACCGGCACCGGAACGGTCGCCTCCGGCCCGGCCCGGGGCGAGGACGACCGGGACCCGGCCGGCCGCCGCGGTTAGCGGAGGCCGGTGAGACCGATCGGCCCTGCCGGCCGCCGCCGTGAGCGGAGGTCGGCAGGGCCGTTCGACTCCGTCGGGTGTCGTGACGGGGGGCCGTCGCTGAGGCCGGTCGACTCCGCCGGTGTCATGACGGGCGGGGCCGGTGCGGTTGGTCGGTCCTGCCGGGTGTTGCGGGTCGTGGCGGTCGGTGAGGCCGGTGCGATCCGTCGGGTGTCGTGACGGGTTGCGGTCCGTGAAACAGGTCGCCCCGTCAGGCGTCGTCACGGACGGCGGTCGGTGAGGCCGGTGCGATCCGTCGGTGACGGTCCGTAAGACCGGTGCGAACCGTCGGCGGCGGCCCGTAAGGCCGGTGCGATCCGTCGGTGTCGTGACGGGTGGCGGTCGGTCTGAGTGACCAGTCCTGCCGGGCCGCACGGCCCGGCAGGACTTTTTCGTGCCCGGCGCGTGGACCGGCCGGTCCGGTCAGCCGGTGGCGGCGGAGCCGCGGAAGTAGTGGCCCTCGTCCAGATCCGCGAGGAGACCGGGCTGGACCGGTTCCCAGCCCAGCAGTTCGCGGGTCAGGGCGCTCGACGCGACGGTGTCGAAGCCGAGCGGGCCGCTCAGCCAGCCGAAGTGCTCGGCAACGGCTTCGGGCGCCACGGAGGTCACCGGCACGCCAAGGTGACGGCCGATCACTTCCGCGATGTCACGGAGCGCCAAACCCTCCTCCGCCGCACCGTGCAGCACCGAGCCGGCCGGCGCCTTCTCGGCCGCGAGCCGGAACAGCCGTGCGGCGTCGAGGCGGTGCACGGCAGGCCAGCGGGCGGTGCCGTCGCCGGGGTGGCCGGAGACGCCCTTGGCGCGGGCGATGCCGACCAGGCTCGCGACGAAACCGTTGTCCCCCTCGCCGTGGCAGGTGGGGGAGAGTCGCACCACGCTGGAGCGGACCCCGCGTTCGGCGAGTGCGAGGGCCGCTTCCGCGGTGGTCTGCCGGATCGCGAAGTGCGAGCCCTGGAGCGCGGGCCTGTCCCGCTCGGTCGCGAGCCGACCGGGTGCGACCCCGAGCAGCCCGGAGGCCAGGACGAAGGGCCGGCCGGTGCCGGCCAGGGCGTCGCCGAAGGCGTCCACGGCACGGCGGTCGGCCTCGGCCGCCTCCTGGAAGCCGCCGCTGAAGGCCACGTCGTGCTTGAAGGCGAGGTGGATCACCCCGTCCGAGGCGGCGGCCGCGTCCCGCAGCACGCCGAGGTCGTCGACGGTGCCGCGGACGGCCTCGGCCCCGGCGGCGGTCAGCGCGGCGGCGGAGGCGTCGGAGCGGGCCAGCCCGACGACTTGGTGTCCCGCCTCGATGAGGTCGGGCACGAGGGCGGAGCCGATCCAGCCGGACGCCCCGGTCACGAAGAAACGCATGGGAGGACCCCAGACTCTTGATGTCAGTGACTGTCATCGACCCTAGCACTCCATGTCAGTGACTGTCATCGCGTAGGATCGGCGCATGGGCAGATGGGAGCCGAACGCGCGCGAGCGCCTGGCGGAAGCGGCGTTGGAGCTCTACGGCGAGCGCGGGTACGAACAGACCACCGTGGCGGAGATCGCCAAGCGGGCAGGGCTGACCGAGCGGACCTTCTTCCGCCACTACGCCGACAAGCGCGAGGTGCTGTTCGGCGGCTCCCGCGAGCTGGAGGAGCTGTTCGTGCGGGCGGTCGCCGACGCGCCGGCAGGCGCCGCGCCGATCGAGGCGCTGGCGGCAGGACTCGACGCGGCCTCGGAGGTCTTCGCCGACCGCCGCGCCTACGCGCGCGCCCGGCACGCCGTGATCACGGCCAACGCGGAACTCAAGGAGCGTGAGCTGGTCAAACTCGCCTCCCTGTCGGCCGCGCTCGCCGGCACCCTGCGCGGGCGGGGCGTCCCGGAGCCGGCCGCCAGCCTCGCCGCCGAAGCGGGTGTGGCCGTCTTCAAGATCGGCTACGAACGGTGGTTGGAGGCGCCCGACGACCGGGACATGGTGCGGCTGGTGCGCGAAGCGCTGACCGCGTTCAAGGCGGTGGCCGCCGGCGGCTGAGCCGGGGTGGAAGACCGCCCGCCGCACCCCGCGCCCCGGCTGGGCACCGGTACGTCGAGGCGGGCCCGGTGCCGGTACGGCTCACCGGGTCGCGTCCGCCAGTCCCTGGAGGATCTGCACCGCCCGCTCCGCCTGCTCGTACGGCACGAAGAGGTGGTCGTGGTGGAAGCCCGCGACGACGTTGCAGCTCAGGCCCGCGTCGGCCAGCGCCCGGGCGACCGCGGCGGTCAGCCCCACCGCGTCCAGCGCGGAGTGGACGCGCAGGGTGATCCACCCGGCCACGTAGTCGTACGCCATCCCGGCCGCGTCCGCGTCCGCCTGCGGCAGCACGAGGGTCAGGCCCTCCCGCTCGGCGACCGTGACCACCGGGGAGCACCCGGACGGTACGCCGCCCTCGGCCATGGTGAAGACATAGCGGCCCGGGTTCAGCTCCGGCCGCATGCCGCCAAGCAGGGTGCGCAGATCCGTCTCGCCCGTCACAGGTCCCACCCTACGGGCCGCGCCGGCGACCGGCCGCCCGGTCCAGGTGACCTGGTACGCCGACGGGGTCCGAGCGCGCGGCACGTGCTCGTGTGAGCCCTGTACGCGCCCCCGTGCGTGCGACAAGACTGCGCTGTCGCGGGCAGCGGCCGGACGCCGCCCGCTCGTCCGAGCCCAGGAAAGGCAGGTCGGCCGCTGTGCTGTTGCGTCTGCCCACGTCCGTGTCCGAAGCCCGGGAATGCCTGGCCGAGGGGGCCGTGCCGATAGGCGGGGCGACTCTCGTGTGGGCGACGTGGCAACGGGACGGCTTCCCCGAACGAGCCGTGTCCCTGCGGGAGTTGCCGGAGGCGAACGTCGTGGGCCGGGAGACCGTGGGCGGCGCCGTGGTGCTGCACCGGATCGACGAACGGGTGCCGGACGTCCTGCGGCTGGCCGCCGCCACGGTCGGCACCGGCGCCGTACGGCGGACGGCGACGGTCGGCGGCAACATCGTCGGAAGCACCCTGCGCTGCCTGCTGCCCGCCGCGCTCGTCCTGGACGCCCGCGCGACCGTCCTGGAACCCGGCGGCGTCCGCGAGGCCGACCTGGCCGAGGTCGTCGCCAAGCGGCCCGTGCTGCTCAGCCTCCGCTGGCGCACGCCGGTCGCCTCCGCGTACCGCAAGCTGCCCGGCGAGCCGGGCGGCGCCCCACCCCTCGTCGTCGCCTCGGCCCTGCACGCGGGGCACGGCACGCCTCGCCGTGTGCGGGTCGCCGTACGCGACGGTTACGAGGTGCTCAGCGGCATCGCACCCGGTGACGCCGACGCCGACGAGATCCTCGACGCGCTGCGCGGCACGGCCCTCGGCGACCTGCCGGCCGACGCGTGGGACGTCGTACGCCCCCAGGTCGCCGCCCTGACGGAGAGCCGCGACGGCGACCGGCGAGACCGCTGACCGGCAACGCCGCCTGCGGAAGCGTGGTCCTCCTCATGACCCGCGGCGCGCGGCCGAAGGAGCGTGTGCCGGTCTCCGGCACGGCGGCCACGGCGCGGGCGGAGCCGTGAGCGCCGCCGGCGTGTCATCGTGGCGGTATGGCGACGGAACAGGACGTGGCGGTGTTGGTCGGGTTGCAGGCTTCCGGCAAGTCCACCTTCTACGCGCAGTGCCTGGCCGGCCGGTACGCGCTGGTCAGCAAGGACCTGTTCCCGCGAGGTGCCCGGAACAAGCAGGGCCGGCAGATGCGCCTGGTGGCGGAGCACCTGGCGGCCGGACGGCCCGTGGCCGTGGACAACACCAATCCGTCACCGCAGGAGTGAGGCCCGCTGGTGGAGGCGGCACACGCCCACGGCGTGACGGCGACGGCCTACTGGTTCCCGCCGGACGTGACGGCTTCCCTGCGGCGCAACGCGGCGCGCGAGGGCCGCGCCCGGGTCCCCGACGTCGGCGTCCTGGCCACGCTGAAGCGGCTGCGCAGACCGTCGCCGCGGGACGGCTTCGACGCGGTGCGCGAGGTGCGCTTCGACGGGCGGGGCGGTTTCGAGGTGGGGGACCCAGGCTCGTTCGTTTGAAAGGAGACCGGCCGTGGACGGATGGTACGTGGACGACCGCTGCGTCAACTGCGACGTGGCCCGGCAGTTCGCGCCCGGGCTGATCGGCGAGGCCGACGGGAAGTCGCGGGTGCTGCGCCCGCCGGCCGACGAGGCGGAGAACCGGCGGTTGCACGCGGCCGTCTTCGCCTGCCCCACCCGCTCGATCCGGCCGGTGACCGGCCGCGCGGACCCGGCTCTGGACCCGTTCCCGCTGGCCCTGGACGACGGGGTGATGATCTGCGGCCACAACTCGCCCCAGACCGCGGGCGCCAACGCGTACCTGCTCCTGCGGCCGTCCGGCACCAGCATGATGATCGACACTCCCCGTTGGAGCCGTGCCCTGGCCGAGCGCTGCACGGCATCCGGCCCGGTCACCGACGTGCTGCTCACCCACCGCGACCACGCCGCGCACGGCCGCCGCTACGCCGACCACTTCGGCGCCCGGCTCTGGATCCACGAGGGCGACCTGGACGCCGCCCCGGACGCCGACCAGGTGATCCGCGGACTCGAACCGCTGGAGATCGCCGCGGGCGTCACCGTCCACCCGCTCCCCGGCCACACCAGGGGCAGCGTCCTGTATCTCGCCGACGACCGGTACTGCTTCAGCGGCGACAGCTTCTACTGGTCCCGTACGACCGGTGATCTGGAGGTCGCCGAGACCGTGACCTGGTACTCCATCGAGGTCCTGGCCGACTCCCTGGCGAGGACGGCGGGGCGGCTGCGGTTCGAGTGGGTCCTGCCGGGCCACGGCGACCGGCTCCGGCTGCCGGCCGGGGAGATGTCCCGGCGCCTGCGCGGGCTGACCGAACGCACGCGCCTGCTGCGGCCCCGTCCGATCGACTTCACGAGCGTGCGCTGGTGACGGGACACCCCACTGTTCCCTGACAGGCAACACCCGGGGCGCTGTCAGGATCACCGTCCCCACGGCGGTTCCCTACCTTTTCCGGTGCACAGGGTCCGACTGAAGGGGACGGGAATGAAGCGCAAGGCGATCGCATGGGTGCTGCCCGCGTTACTGGTGGCGCTCAGCGTGGTGGGCTCCGGGGCTCCGTCCTCGGCGCAGGACGGGAACCGAAGCGCGGTCACGCCGACCACGGCGGTCGGACCGCAGTACGACACCACGCACGTCTACGTCACCCCCGGCGCCACGGACGCGTTCGTCGCGAGCTGGGAGGCGACCTTCGGCGGGACCCACACGGCCAAGGTCGTCACGACCGTCACCCCGACGCCCAGCACGACCGAGTCCCAGCTGGTCTTCTCGCCGGTCGGCACCCTGTCCGTCTTCGACTTCACCACGCCCGTGCCCTATCCGTTCGGCGCCGAACGGACGGGCTGGCTCATGAGCGACTTCGACGCGGGCGTCCGGCTGGCCCGCAGCAGCGGGGCCCAGGTCGTCGTCGCCCCCTTCGACGACCCCGTCGGGCGGGACGCGATCGTCCAGTTCCCCGGCGGGGTCAACGCCCAGTTGTACTGGCACACCAAGGCTCCGTCGTACGCGCCACTGGCGACCGTGCCGGACAACCGCGTCTATCTGACGCCCGATTCGGCGGACGCGTTCCTCCGCGCCTACCTGCGCTTCACCGGCGGCCGGATCGTCGCCGACCAGCGGGCGGCGGACGGAGGCGACCTCGGCCGGCCGGGGGAGCGGTACCGGCGCGTCGCCCTTCGCTCCCCGTTCGGCGACACGGTCGTCAGCGTCACCGACGGCCACCTTCCCTACCCGTTCGGCCGGGAGACCACCGGCTACGCGGTGAAGGACCTTCCGGCGACGCTGCGCAAGGCCGGGGCATCGGGCGCGAAGATTCTGTGGGGGCCGTACGCTTCGGGGGACCGGTCCTCCGCGATCGTGGAGTTCCCCGGTGGCTATGTGGCCGAACTGCATGAGGGAGGGGAGCGCGGGTGACCGACGCGACGATGGGCGACGAGGTGTACCAGCCGGACGGGTCGGAGGTGCAGGACGACGCCGGCCTGCTGGACGCCTCCGACACCCTGGACTACCGGAGCGGCGAGGAGGCTCTGGACGAGGGGTACTCACCCCCGGAGCGTCCCTGGGGCGTCGAGCACACCGGCGTCACGGCGGCGGAGCGCTGGCGCGGGGAGAGCCTGGACGAGCGGCTCGCCGAGGAAGTACCGGACATCGGTGTGCCGGAGGGCGACGGCATCGGCGACACGTGGGGCACGGACGGTGAACTCATCGACGACGAGGTCGGCGACGAGCGCGCCGGACGGCTCGTCGCGCCGGACGAGGGCAGCCATGAGATCACCGAGTCCGACCTGTTCGCCTCCGACCGGGGACTGGACGGCGCCGGGGCCTCGGCGGAGGAGGCCGCGATGCACGTGATCCCCGACTCCGACGGTTACTGAGGCGTCGACCGGCGGTAGCGGCGTCCCGCACGGGCACCCGGCCGGCCGGCCTCACTTCAGGCCGGTGTCGGTGATCCCGGCGGCCAGGTGGCGCTGGGCGGCGACCAGCAGTACTGCCGCCGGGACGGACGCCAGGACGGCGGTGGCCATGACGGCGTTCCACTGGTTCGTGTGGGCGCCGAGGTAGTCGTAGATCCCGACGGTGACCGGTCGCACCGCGTCCGTGGTGTTCAGGGTCAGCGCGAACAGGAAGTCGCTCCAGGCGAACAGGAAGGTGAAGAGGCCGGCGGTGATCAGCGCGTTGCGGCTCGCCGGGAGCACCACGGACCACAGGACGCGGACCCGGCCGGCACCGTCCACGCGGGCGGCGTCGATGATCTCCCCGGGGATGCTCCGCATGAACGCGCGCAGGACGAGGATCGCGAAGGGCACGCCCGCGGTGGAGTCGGCGAGGATCAGCCCGCCGTAGGAGTTCAGGAGTCCGAGGCCGGTGTAGGCGCCGTACAGCGCGTTGGCCACGACGACGCCCGGCACGGTCTGGGTGACCAGGATGCCGAACAGCACGACCGTGGTGCCCCGCAGGCGGAGCCGGGCCAGCGCGTAGGCCGCCGGTACGGCCAGTCCGAGGCTCAGCACCGCACTGCCGAGGGCCACGACCAGACTGGTGACCAGGTTGCGTCCCTGATCGCGCAGCGCGGTGGCGTAGCCGTCGAAGTCTGGGCGGCGGGGGAACCAGCCTGCCCCTGGGACGCTGCCCGCCGGTTGCAGGGAGGCGTTCACCATCCAGTACACCGGGAACAGCATCAGCGCGAGCAGGCCGATGCCCACGACCGTGGACAGCCGGCCCCGCGCGGGTCCGCGCTTCATCGAAGGGCCCCCTCAGGTGGTCCGGGAGCGCCGGTCGGCGCGCAGGTGGACGAGGGCGAAGGCGAGCGAGGCGAGGACGAGAACGTTGCCCAGGGCGGCGCCGCGCCCGAAGTCGAGCTGCTGGAAGGACAGTTCGTACGACCGGGTGGCCAGCGTCTGCGTCGCGCCGGCCGGTCCGCCGCCCGTCACCACGAGGATGATGTCGAGCACCTTCACCGTGTAGACGACGCCCAGCACCAGCACCACGCCAACCACGGGCCAGGTGACATGGCGGAACGACGCCATCCGGCCGGCGCCGTCGAGCGTGGCCGCCTCGTACAGCTGGGCCGGGATGTCCTGGAGACCGCCGTACAGGATCGCGGTGTTGAAGGGGATGCCCACCCAGATGTTGACCAGGATCACCGACACGAGCGCCTCGGAGGTGCCGGTCAGCCAGGGGATGCCCGAGGACACCAGGTGCAGGTCGCGCAGCGCCTGGTTGACGATCCCGCTGTCCGTGTCGAGCATCCACCTCCACGTCGTCCCGGAGACCACCAGGGGCAGCAGCCACGGAAGCAGCAGCAGCGACCGCAGCAGGCCGCCGAGCGGGAACCTCCGCCGGAAGAACAGGGCGAGGGCCAGCCCGGGCACGAACTGCCCGGCGATCGAACCGACGGTGAAGACGACTGTGGTGAGCAGGGCCTGCCAGAACACGTCGGTCGACAGGGTGTGCGTGTAGTTCCGCAGACCCACGAAGGGTGCGGTGCCGGTGTAGAACGTCGTCGCCGAGTACTGCTGGAAGCTCATCACGACGTTCCTGACGAGCGGGTAGCCGAAGAACAGCAGCAGGTACACCACAGCGGGCAGCAGGAACAGCCACCGGGAGACCCGGGACCACAGCCGGGCCCGGGCCGCCGTCCGCGCCGGCCCGGACCGGTCAGGAACCGGTGACGATCCGCTGCGCATGCCTGAGCGCTTCCTCCGGCGTCTGCTCACCCGTCAGCGCGGCCTGCACGGCGGTGTAGATCCCGGTCGCCGCCCGGGGCCACGCGACGCCCAGCTTGGCGGTGCGGGACCGGGCCCCCTCCACGCTCTTGACGAAGGCGGCCATCGACGGGACCCGCTCGGCGTACCGGGACGCCACCGAGGAACGGGAGGGCACGGTGTGGTACTGCTCGGCCAGGGCCAGCATGTTCTTGGAGTCGTTCAGGCAGGCGAGGACCCGGGCGGCCTTCCGCTGCCGGGCCTCGTCGGAGTTCTGCGGGACCGTCCACACCTCACCGCCGAGCGGCGTGACCAGGGTCTGGCCCGGCCGGCGGACGGGGAGCGGGGCCACGCCCCAGTGCAGGCCCTTCGTCCTGTCCATCGCGGACATCCGCCAGGGGCCGTTGACCATCATGGCCGCCCTGCCGGCGACGAACTGGTCGTGGACGTCGGCCTGGGTCCAGTTCAGCACCGACTTCGACATGGACCCGCTCCTGACCAGGTCCACCCAGAGCTGAAGGGCCTGCGCGGCCTGCGGGGTGTCCAGCCGTGTCTCGTCGCCGCCGTTGGACCACAGGAAGGGCAGGAACTGCCAGGTGCCCTCGAAGGTGGCGTTGGCGTCCACGGCCATGCCGTAGCGGCCCGGGCGGGTGAGCCGTGCCGCGGCCCTCTTCAGCTCGTCCCAGGTCTTCGGCACGGCGACACCGGCCTCGGCGAGCATGTCCTTGTTGTAGAAGAGGGCGACCGTGCCGGCCGTGGGCGCGAGGCCGTACACCTTGCCCCGGTACGTGCCCGCCGACAGGATGCCCTTGCTGTAGCCGGCGGCGTCGATGCCGTACCGCTCCAGCGGTGTCAGGGCGCCGGTCCGCGCGATCTGCTGGAGGTCGGGATTGTCGAGCATCAGCAGATCGGGCAGGGTCCGCGACGACGCCTGCCGCAGCACCTGCGGGACGAGCGACGACCCCGGCACGCTCCGGTGCTCGACGGTGACACCGGCGGCCTTGCCGCAGGCGGTGAGCAGTTCGCCCCACTGCGCGTGCTCGGTCGCGTCGGTGTAGTAGTCCAGGGCGGTGAGGGAGGTCACCTTGCCGTCGGCGGATCCGGAGCCGGTTCCGCCGCCGCACCCCGCGGCGGTCAGGATCAGGGCGAGCGTTCCGAGGAGAGCGGTGGTCCGCCGCGCCGACGGTCTGGCCGCTGCGTTCATGGGGTGGTGCCTTCCCGAGCGTGGTCCGGTACCGGACTGCCCCGGGTTCGGATGAGATGGTCCATACCGGCATGTTCCGGTTCGAGCAGGGATGGTACCGGAAACCTACGATCGGATGGTCAGCAGATTTCCGATAGTCAGTGCAGGCGTCCCTGGTCACCGCCCCGGCCGGAGGCCTCCCGGATCATCGCCGCCACGGCGTCCGGCCGTGACAGCGGCACGGCGTGCGAACCGTCCACGACGTGTTCGCTGGCCGCCATGCGCTGCGCCATGAAGCGCTGGGCGGTGGGGCTGAGCATCCGGTCGGCGGCGGCGATGGCGTACCAGGACCGCTTGCGGGCCCACGCCGGCGGGCCCGATCTCTCGGTCAGCGCACCCCGCGCGATCGGGCGCTGCGCCACGGACAGCACGTTGCCGACGCCGGGCGCCAGATCGGCGGCGTACACGTCGCGGAAGCGTTCCCGGCGGATGTACAGCTCGCTGTCCGGGTCCGCCGCAGACCGCGCGGGAAGCCCGGCGGCGACGGTCGGATCCGGCCCCGGCATCGGGGAGAAGCGGTTCGTGACGTCCAGCAGGCACTCGCCGGCGTCCAGCCCGAACCCCGCGACGTAGCACAGCGCCACGACGTTGTCGGCGTCGGCGTCGGTGATGACCGCGCCCCCGTAGCCGTGGCCGGCCAGCACGACCGGGGTACCGATCTGGCGGACCACGCTCCGGAGGTAGGCGGCGTCGTACGCGAGACCGCGCAGCGGGTTCGCCGGCGCGTGCACGCGAAGCCCGGTGGCGTGCAGATGCCGGATGACCCCCGCCCAGGACGAGGCGTCGGTGAACGCCCCGTGCACGAGCACGACGGTCGGCGGTGAAGGCGTACGTCCGGGCACCTCGGTGACCTCCGGGTGGGTGGGTTCTCCAGCCAAGCCCATCCAGGCCGCCCCGGCATCGCGTGAACGTACCAGGAGCCGCTCACGCGTCGGGCAGGGCCATCACCAGGTTGGCCAGCTGGACCCGGGAGTTGACCGACAGCTTCCGGAAGGCGGACGTCAGATGCGTGTTGACGGTGTGCGGGGAGACGACGAGCAGTTCCGCGGCCGTACGGTTGCTGTGCCCCGCCGCGATCAGCCGGGCCACCTTCTTCTCCGAGGCGGTCAGGGCCTCCCAGCCCTGGACGGGGCGCTGCCCGTCCGTCGTCCGGCGGCCGGCGGCCCCCGCACGCCGCAGATCCCGCTGGACGTGGGCCGTCACGGCGTGCGCGCCCGACGCGGCGAACAGGTCCCGGGCCCCGGTCAGCTTCTTGGCGGGTGG